>NZ_QKMQ01000011.1:0-195804 GCF_003208145.1 Pseudomonas sp. RV120224-01b
TAGTCATCCACTCGGATCAAGGGTGGCATTATCAGCAGGCTCAATACCGTCACAAACTTGCCGCACGAGGTGTGAAGCAGAGCATGTCCCGCAAAGGCAATTGCCTGGATAATGCGGCGATGGAAAGCTTCTTCGGCACGCTCAAGTCGGAGTTTTTCTACCTGAATCGCTTTGAGAGTGTCGAGGAACTAAAAGCGGGACTGGATGAGTACATTCACTACTACAACCATGACCGCATCAGGCTGAAACTCAATGGCCTGAGCCCTGTGAGCTACAGGACTCAGACCACTGGCTAAAACTGTCCAACTTTTGGGGGGCAGTCCAATCCTGTGGGAGCGGGCGTGCCCGCGAAGAGGCCAGTACAGGCGACAACTACTCAGCCTTCTTCTCCGCCGTTTTCAATTCCTTGATCCGCTGGTCTATCAGCTGACACTTGTCGGGCAAGTCCTTGCTCGCCGTCTCCAGATCCATCCCCTGAAGTTCATCATTGATCTCCTTGGCCTTTTGCGGATTCTGCTCGGTCAACTGGGTAACCAGCCCGGCCAGCTCTTCACGTTTCTGCGTGGCTTCTTCCGGTGTGCAGGCCCAGGCGGGCAGGGCGCAGGACAGAGCAATGGCGCAAGTGAGGGACAGTAGCGGTTTCATCCTTTCTACCTCCAGCGATGGCTATGTGCGGTGGAGGGCAAAAGGCGCGGGCAAGTTCAGCGATTGCGACCGATGGCGATAACGGTTAGTCATCCAGCGAGGTGGGGCACTCATATCGTGGCTCTCATTTAACTTTCCGGAACGTCACCACCCACTCTCCGGTCCCAACCTGTGTACCCCTTCCGTCCATAGCTGGAGCCCATCACCATGAGCATCCCCTACGATTGGGACCTGATCGAGCGCTTGTTGCACGAGGTGCAGAACGGCGCTGGTCACAGCTTTACCCCACGCCCCTATGCCGAGCAGCACGCTGCAGCGCTGGCTGCCAAGGGTGAGCCGGTGGGAGACCTGGACCTGCTTAAAACCCTTGCCTGTGAGTACGAGAAGCTGCTGTTCAAGCGTGGCTTCATCGAAAGCCGGCCTGAAGAAGAGGGCGGAAATGGCGAAAACTTCGTGCTGACCGAGCGCGGTTTGCGCCTGATGAGCCTGATCGACAGCAGCATCCCCGGCTTCGAGCACCCGCGTCAGGTGCTGGACGAGCAGGCGGATGCGCTGGATGAAGCCACCTTCGAACAGGTGTCAGCGAAGGCGCAGATTGCTTGAGGTCGTTTTGAGGCTGGCAACGGTGGGCATGGAAACCCGATAATCGGTAACTTCTGAATACTGCCGAGCCTTTGCCCATGCCTACGATCACCCCAGAGGCCCGCCCATGAGCGCGGTCCGCAAGAACCCTGACGCCTTCGCTTTCCAGGTGATGCTGGGGCTGTGCCTGATCTGGGGTTGCCAGCAGGTGCTGATCAAAACCGCCGCCGTGGATATCGCCCCGGTGATGCAAGCGGCCCTGCGCAATGGTATCGCTGCCGTTCTGGTAGGCCTGATGTTGTGCTGGCGCGGTGGCTGGGAACAGGTCGGCACTACATGGCGCGCCGGGGTGGTGGCGGGTGGGTTGTTCGGCCTTGAATTCCTGTTCATCGCCGAGGGGCTGAAGCTGACGTCGGCCGCGCACATGTCGGTGTTCCTCTATACCGCACCGGTGTTTACCGCGCTGGGCCTGCATTTCCGGTTACCTAGCGAGCGCCTGAGACTGTTGCAGTGGCTGGGGATTCTGCTGGCATTTGGTGGCATTGCCATGGCGTTTGCCGGTGGCATGTCGTTCGAGGAGATGGATGGCCGCATGCTGCTGGGTGATGCCTTCGGTGTCATCGCCGGCCTGGCCTGGGGCGCGACCACGGTGGTGGTGCGCTGCTCGCGGCTGTCGGAGGCCCCGGCGACCTTGACCCTGTTCTATCAGCTGGCGGTGGGTTTTGCCGGGCTGTTGCTGATTGCCTTGCTCAGTGGACAGATCGGCGCCGTGTCGCTGACGCCATTGGCCATGGGCAGTGTGCTGTTCCAGGGGATTGTGGTGTCGTTCGTCAGCTACCTGACCTGGTTCTGGTTGCTGCGCAAGTACCTGGCATCAAACCTCGCTGTGTTTTCGTTCATCACCCCGCTGTTCGGGGTGACCTTTGGTGTACTGCTGCTGGATGAGCCGCTGAGCGTCAACTTTGTGATTGGCGCGTTGATGGTGCTGCTGGGGGTGATTCTGGTAAGTGCCGAGCCTTGGGTGAAGAAGCAGCTACGGCGGTATGTAGGTTAAAGGTTTGCCGGGCAGGCGCCGCCGGCCCGCTCGCTGCGTGCCAACCGCATCAGCCCTCCGGCCACCACCAACCCGCCCGCCGCCGCCATCAGTGCCGGCTGCAGCCCGCCGCTGTACTGGATGCTGAGTGCTGCCAGCAATGGGCCACTCAGTTGCCCCAGGGCAAAGCATGCGGTCAATAGCCCGGCATTGCGTTGCGTGGCATGGGGTGCCAGCTCTCGCGAGCGTTGCATCACCAGTTGCATGCAGGCCAGGAACGGCCCGCCACACAGCACCACGCCCAGCGCCAGCCCGATGCCCCCGCCCAACAGGCAGGCCAGCACGCCGACCCCTTGCAGCCACAGCGTGGCGGTCAGCCAGGTTGAGGTGCGGCCGCCACGGCGCAGGCTTACCAGCAGCACGCCCAAGGCCGCCGCCAGGCCAAACGCCGGCCAGAACAGGTCGGCCTGCCACTGCCCCTGGAACTGTTGGTTGGCCATTTGCGACAGGAAGGTGGCCGGCAAGATGTAACCCACGCCGTACAGCGCATACACCAGGCCCAGGCGGCCAATGCCGACGCTGCGGGTAGGGCCTTGGCGCACTGGCGACGGGGCTGGCGCCGCATGCAGGGCGCGTGGCAGCCATGGCCGCACGGCCAGCAACATCATCAGCGCAGCCACGGCATAGATCAGCCACAGGGCGGCCGAGCCCAGCCCCAGCACATGCGCCACCAAAGCCAGCAGCCCGGTCACGGCAATGCCCAGGCCCGGCCCGGCGAACACCAAGGCGCCTTGGCGCTGGCGGTTGTGTGCATTGGCCACTTGCTGGCTGAGGCTGGTGATCATCACCAGCACCCAGGCACTGGCCACACCGGTACCAAAGCGCAGCAGCAGGTGGCTCCACAACCCATCAGCGGCCCACGAGGCCAGAGTCAGCAGCACGCACAGCCACAGCCCGCCTTGCAGGCGCAGTCGCACCTGGCCGGGTGAGCGGGCGAACATGGCATCTACCGCGCCAATGAAATAGCCCAGGTAGTTGGCTGCCGCGACCAGCCCGGCAACCGCCAGGTCGAACTGGCCTTCGGCGATCAGTTGCGGCAATTGTGGCGTGAGGGCGAAACGGCCGATGCCCATGGCCATCATCAGCGCCACGGCGCTGGCCAGCAGTTGGATAAGTGGCGACATGACAAGTCTCCTGCACGGATGTAAGCGATAGCCGGCAGGTTAGGGCGGTTTCTTTTTCAATAAAATTGAATAATGATGATCAAGTTGTTCTGTTTTGGAGAAAGCCGTGGAATTCAGCCAGCTGCGTATCTTCCAGGCCGTGGCCGAGGAAGGCTCGGTCACCCGTGCTGCAGAGCGCCTGCATCGGGTGCCGTCAAACCTGTCGACGCGCCTGCGCCAACTGGAAGAGCAGTTGGGCGTCGAGCTGTTCCTGCGCGAACGCCAGCGCCTGCAGCTATCGCCGGCGGGCAAGGTGCTGCTGGACTACGCACACCGCATGTCGGCCTTGCGCGACGAGGCGCTGGCTGCCGTGCGGGGCGGCCAGCCGGCCGGGGATTTTGTGCTGGGGACCATGTACAGCACAGCGGCAACCCATTTGCCGGCGTTGCTGGCGCGCTATCACCAGGCCTACCCGGCGGTGAACCTGCAGGTGCGCGCTGCCCCTAGCGGCGAGCTGCTGGAAGGCTTGCTAAGCCACCGCCTGGATGCTGCCCTGGTGGATGGGCCGCTGAACCTGGCCGGGCTGGATGGGGTGCCGTTGTGTGACGAGCATCTGGTGCTGATCACCAGCCCGGAGCACCCGGCGGTGCATACCGCCAAGGATGTGGCAGGGAAGGCGGTGTTCACGTTCCGCCAGGGCTGCTCGTACCGCATGCGCCTGGAGGCCTGGTATGCCCATGCGCATACCCCTATGGGCCGGGTCATGGAGATCGAGTCTTACCAGAGCATGCTGGCCTGCGTGATTGCTGGCGCAGGGGTGGCGATGATGGCCCAGTCGATGCTCGACAGCTTGCCCGGGCGCGACCGGGTAAGGGTGCACCGTCTGCAAGCACCGTTCGATCAGGCGGTCACCTGGCTGATGTGGCGCCAGGGTATGCGCGGCGCCAATTTGCAGGCGTGGATCGACCTGCAACAAAGCGAAACGATTAACCAGTCGTCGGAATGCGCCGTTACGGCTTGATCCGCGTCAAAATGGCCCTTATCTGTAAGAGCAGAGGCATGCGTAATACAGGACATCGGGCTATGATCTGTATGAAACATCGCAGGATTGATTTGCCGTGAGGCTGACCCGTCAAGGGGGCATTATGAATAAACCACTGTCCAACTGGCTCCACGACCTGGCGGTTGCCTTGGGGCTGATTCCACCACCCTTGCAGCCGGTGCCGATCCCGACTGATGAAGAGCAGCGCAAGCGCCAGCCGCGTCGTCGCTGATAAAAAACAAAGGCCGCTGCATCCGGTTGGATGCAGCGGCCTTGTTTTATCTGTCAGGATCTATCAGGCCAGCTTCACTGCTGCCACCGACTTACGCGACATCAGGCTAACCACCACAAAGCTCACCAGGCCAATAGCCAGGCTGTAGTAGATCGGCGTATTGGCCTCCAGCCCGTCCTTGAACATGAACAGCAGCGCGGTGGCAAAGCCCAGCGACATGCTGGCAATGGCGCCGGCGGTGGTCGCACGCTTCCAGAAGATCGCCCCGATCAGCGGGATCAGCATGCCGCCGACCAGCAGGTTGTAGGCCAGGGTCAGTGCGTTGATCACGTCGTTCACCATCAGCGCGATACCCAGTACCACCAGGCCGGTGAGCAGGGTGAACAGGCGGCTGACGCCAAGGCTCGACTGCTTGCCGCCACGCAGCTTGGGCAGCAGGTCTTCGGTCACGGTCGTCGAGGCCGCCAGCAGGCCGGCACTGGCGGTGGACATCATGGCTGCCAGCGCTGCCGCCATCAGCAGGCCACGGATGCCATCGGGCAGGGTGGTCTTGATCATTTCGGCGAACGCATTGTTCGGGTTGGCCAGGTCGGGCATCAGCACATGTGCAGCCATGCCGATCGCGGCGCAGGCCAGGCCGTACAGCACGCAGTACACACCGGCGGTGGTACCGGCACGCTGGCAGACTTTCTCGTCACGGGCGGTGAACACCCGCTGCCAGATATCCTGGCCGATGAGGATGCCGAAGAAGTAGATCAGGAAGTAGGTGATGATGGTGTCCCAGCCAATGGTGGTCAGCTGGAAGCTGGCCGCCGGCAGCTTGGCCACCAGGGTGTCCCAGCCACCGGCCTTGTACAGGCACACTGGCAACAGGATGAACATCAGGCCGACGGTTTTGATCACGAACTGCACGATGTCGGTCAGGGTCAGCGACCACATGCCGCCAATGGTGGAGTACAGCACCACTACACCGCCGCCGAGCATCAGCGAGGCCCAGAATGGCAGGTCCAGCAGCACTTGCAGTACGGTGGCCATGGCCAAGGTGGAGGTTACGCCGATCATCAGCGCGTAAGCCAGCATGATTACGGCGCTGGCCTGGCGAGCAGTCGGGTTGTAGCGCTGCTCCAGCACCTGAGTCACGGTGAAGATGCGCAGGCGCAGCAACGGTTTGGCGAGGAACAGGTTGATGGCGATGATGCCCAGGCCCAAGGCTGCACACAGCCAGAAACCGGAAATGCCGTGGACGTAGCCCAGGCGTACGGTGCCAACGGTAGAAGCACCACCGAGCACGGTCGTGGCCATGGTGCCCATGTACAGGACAGGGCCGAGGTTTCGCCCGGCTACCAGGTAGTCTTCGTGGGTTTTCGCGCGCCGCATGCCATACCAGCCAAGCCCGAGCATGCCGGCGGTATAGATCATTACAACAATGATGTCCAAGGCCATTGGGGGTCTCCCGATTATCTTTATTATGGCGAGATCGACCACGCGGGCGGTTGCACGGCGCCCGGCGGTCTTGTCGTGTTGTTGGCGGGCCTCAGTGGCCCTCCCTCATGGCTCCTGCCGGGGTGTAGCGGTATTAGCGACGCACTACGCCCGGTAGCACGCAGAGCATTTCGAACAGCAGGTTGGCACCGAGCAGCGAGGTGTTGCCGGTGGTGTCGTAAGGCGGGGAGACTTCGACAAGGTCACAGCCGATCAGGTCCAGGCCGTGGCAGCCGCGAATGATCTCCATCGCCTGGATGGTGGTCAAGCCGCCAATTTCCGGGGTGCCGGTGCCAGGCGCCCAGGCCGGGTCGATGCCGTCGATGTCGAACGACAGGTAAACCGGGCCGCCGCCGACTTTTTCCCGCACTTCGGCCATCAGTGGCTCCAGCGACTTGTGCCAGCACTCTTCGGCCTGCACCACACGGAAGCCCTGGCGGCGGCTCCAGTTGAAGTCGTCGGCGGTATAGCCCTGGGCGCGCAGGCCGATCTGCACCACGCGGTCGCAATCGAGCAGGCCTTCTTCCACGGCGCGGCGGAAGGTGGTGCCGTGGGCGATCTTCTCGCCAAACATGTGGTCGTTGACGTCGGCGTGGGCATCGATGTGCACCAGGCCGATCTTGCCGTGCTTCTTGTGCAGTGCGCGCAGGATCGGCAGGGTGATGGTGTGGTCGCCACCCAGGGTCATCGGGATGACATTGTGCTCGACGATCTCGTCATACGCTTCTTCGATGATGCGCACGGCGTCCAGCAGGTTGAAGGTGTTGATCGCCACGTCGCCGATGTCGGCCACCGACAGCGAGTCGAACGGTGCAGCACCGGTGGCCATGTTGTACGGGCGGATCATCACCGACTCGGCGCGAATCTGCCGTGGGCCGAAGCGGGTGCCGGAGCGCAGCGAGGTGCCGATGTCCAGCGGCACGCCAATGAAGGCGGCATCCAGGCCTTCGGCGCTTTGCAGGTGGGGGAGACGGAGCATGGTGGCGATGCCGCCGAAACGCGGCATTTCGTTGCCGCCCAGTGGTTGGTGGAGAGTCTTGTCCACGGTGGGCCTCATCAGTCGGTCGATTGTTCTGTTTGTTCGAACCTGTGCCGCCGCGCGCCATTTCAAGTGTGGTTTTGCCGGCGGGCAGGGACATTTCGGCCAAGTCTGCTGAAGGTAGTGGCGGGGAAGAATCGCTACCGACAAAAACTTAGTTCAGGAATTTCTGAACTAAAGGCGGGCAGAGCGGTTAGACTGCGCGCAAATACCCCTGCGGAACCGTTGCACCATGGCCTCGACCTTGCCCGACCTGAAACTGCTGCGCATCTTTATCAGCGTGGTGCGCCACCAGGGCTTTGCCAACGCCCAGCGCGAGCTGAACCTTTCAACCTCGGCCATCAGTACTTACATGAGCCAGTTGGAGGGGGCCCTGGGTATCGTGCTGTGTCACCGTGGCCGTGGCGGCTTCAGCCTCACCAGCAAAGGCGAACTGTTCCACCAGGAAACCCTGCGCCTGTTGGCCGAGCTGGACGGCTTCGAGCAGTATGCCGCTGCCCTCAAGGGTGAACTGCGCGGCACCCTCAACCTTGGGGTGATCGACTCCACGGTCGGTGACCGGGCCTTGCCGCTGGCCGAAGCCATCGGCGCCTACAGCCAGGAGCACCCGGCGGTGCACCTGCACCTGTCGGTGTCCAGCCCCTACGAGCTGCAACTGGGTGTGCAGGACAACCGCCTGGACCTGGCCATTGGCGCGTTCTCCTCGCGCATGAGCGGCCTGCTGTACCAGCCGTTGTACCGTGAGCAGCACTGGTTGTACTGCAGCAGCCGTCACCCGTTGTATACCGAGCGGCGCATCCCTGAGCCGGTGGTGACGCAGCAACGCATGGTAGGGCGTGGCTACTGGAGCCAGGCCGAGTTGGCCCGGCATGGTTTCAAGCACAGCGCGGCGACGGTGGAGAGTATGGAGGCGCAGCTGATCCTGATTCTGTCCGGGGCTTATATCGGCTATTTGCCCGAACATTACGCCCAGGCCTGGGTCGACAAGGGCGACTTGCGTGTGCTGTCGCCGTCGACGTTTGGTTACCAGGCCCCGTTTTCGCTGATCATCCGTCGCGGGCGTAGCCGTGAACCCTTGATCCAGACCTTCCGCGACCTGCTGAAAAGCCAGCTCAACGTGGGCTGAGAAGCAACGCGTTCATGCATTCCGTCGGGAGGCGCTAAATTCCGGCAAAAGCAGACCGCTAACCTGATAGCGCTCTGCTACATATCAACTTGCGCTGATGATTTTCCCTCATTTCATCCTGCAAGGATCGCCCAAGATGCGCATGAATTTGCCCGTCACTGAGCACGAAAGAACCTTTTCCAGCGATCAACGCCTGATTTCCACCACGGACCTGAACAGCCGCATCACCTACTGCAACGACGCCTTCGTGGCGATCAGCGGCTTCACCTACGACGAGCTGGTTGGCCAACCCCACAACCTGGTGCGCCACCCGGATATGCCGCCGGCGGTGTTCGGGCATATGTGGGAGACCATCAAGCAGGGCAAACCGTGGATGGGCGTGGTCAAGAACCGGGCCAAGAACGGGGACTATTACTGGGTCAGCGCCTATGTCACGGCGATCTACGAACAAGGCCGCATCAGTGGCTACGAGTCGGTGCGCTCTGTGCCCACGCGCGAGCAGATCCGCCGTGCCGAGTCGCTGTATGCACGTCTTCGCGCCGGCCGTGCAGCGGTGCCATGGGCGGCGCGGCTGGGGCATGGGCTGGGGCACGGCTGGCCGCTGATTGGCGCGGGCCTGCTGTCGGCGGCTGGCTACCTGTGGCTGCCACCCTATGCAGCGCTTGGCGTGCTGATGGCCAGCCTCCTGCTGGCCTGGTACCTGGTCGAGCACCGGCAGAACCAGGCCATCCGCCGTACGCTGGCCGAGCACCCCAAGGCCTTCACCAGCCCGCTGGTGGCGTTGACCTACAGCGACAACCCAGGGCTGCAGGGCCAGCTCGACCTGGCAATCATCAGCGAGGAAGCACGACTGCAAACGGCTTTGACCCGTTTGGTGGATGCAGGCGTCGGGGTGAAGTCGCGGGCGGCGCAGTCGTCCGATTTATCCGATGCGCAAGCACAAATGCTCGACCGCCAGCGCAGCGAGACCGACCAATCCGCGACGGCCATTGCCCAGATGGCGGCGACCATTCAGGAGGTTACCCACAACGTGCAAAGCACCGCACACGCGGCGGGTGATGCCGACCAGCTGGCGCAGCAGGGTAGCGAACTGGCGCTGCAGAGCCTCAAGGCCATGGGCAGCATGAGCGATGCGGTCAATGACATCGGCCTGGCAGTCAATGCCTTGGCCGAGCAGACCCAGTCGATCGGCAGTGTGGTCGATGTCATTACCTCGATTGCCGAACAGACCAACCTGTTGGCACTGAACGCAGCCATCGAGGCGGCGCGCGCGGGCGAGCAGGGGCGCGGGTTTGCCGTGGTGGCGGATGAAGTACGTTCGCTGGCCCAGCGCACCCGTGCGTCTACCGATGAGATCCACCACATCATTGCCTCGCTGCGTGCAGGTGCCGAGCGTGCGGTGAGCACGGCCAGCCGGGGCGAGCAGATCTCGCGGGACAGCGTGCACAGTGTCGAGGCCGTGCAGGCTGCGCTGAGCGGGATAGCCCAGGCGGTCAGCCGTATCACTGGCATGAGCCAGCAGATGGCGACGGCGTCGGAGCAGCAGAGCCATGTGGCCGAGGACATCAACCAGCAGATCGTGAGGATTGCCCAGCTGTGTGACCAGAGTGCCGGGCAGGCCAGGCAGGGGGCGGAGATCAGCCAGGATCTGGAGCGTATGGCGGAGTATCTGCATAGCCTGGCGGAGCGCTTCAACCGCTGAGATTGCCGGGGCCGCTGTGCGGCCCTATCGCAGGCAAGCCAGCTCCCACAGGTACTGCATAAGCCTGTGCCTTGTGCAGTACCTGTGGGAGCTGGCTTGCCTGCGAATGGCCCGCAAAGCGGGCCTCGTTTATGTGGCAAACTGTCTCCGCCAAGGAGAACCCCATGCCCAGACCCCGTTGCGAGCGCTGCCAGCGCCCGCTCGACCATTGCCTTTGCCCACTGATCCCCGCACTCGACAGCCGCACCCGCGTCATCCTGCTGCAGCACCCCAGTGAAACCGCCCATGCCCTGAATACCGCACGTCTTGCTGCCCTTGGCCTGAACAATGCCGAGTTGCGGATTGGAGAGGTGTTCGAGGACTTGAGTGAACTGTTGGCGACGCCCGGTTACCGCCCGGCGCTGCTATTCCCGGGTGACGACGCCCAGGTGCTCTCGGCGTATAGCGAAGCCGAAGATCAACCCTTGCTGCTGATCGTGCCCGACGGCACCTGGCGCAAGGCGCGCAAGCTGCTGTACATGAATCCGTTGCTGGAGGGGTTGCCGAGAGTGACCTTGGGGGCCGTTACGCCTTCACGTTACCGGCTGCGCAAAGCGCCGGAGGAGGGGGCATTGTCGACGATCGAGGCGGTGGTGGGGGCATTGAATACGCTGGAGCAGCCTGCCTGCTTCGATGCACTGCTGGCGCCGTTCGAGGCGTTGATCGAGGGGCAGATCAAGGCGATGGGGATGGAGACGTTTCTGCGTAACCATGGTACCGAGTGAGGGCTGGGGGCCGCAAAGCGGCCCCCGAATCTCAAATCCGATCAACGCATCTCGGGCAGGCGCGCCTCGGTGCGTACCTCAGTGGTCGCCAGCGCCTCTGGCGGCAGCGAGATATGTTGCTTGGTCAGCAACTCACCCATGGTCGCCAGCACGCGGTAGCGCGAGAACTCCTCGGTATAACGCACTTCGGTGTAGCGGCGGTCAGCGTTGTACAGCTCGTTCTCACTGTCCAGCACGTCCAGCAGGGTACGTTGGCCCAGGCCGAACTGGTCCTGGTAGGCAGCACGTACGCGCTTGGTGGTCTCGGCGTATTCACGCGCGGTCGGCAGCTGCTTGCTGGCGTTGTTCATGGCGTTCCACGCCAGGCTCAGGTTCTCGGTCAGCTCACGCAGGGCGTTGTTGCGGATGTCCAGGGCCTGGTTGATCTTGTGCGCGTCAGACTGCAGGCGGGCCTTGTCGCTGCCACCGCGGAACAGGTTGTAGTTCATCTCTACACCGGCCTGCCAGTCGTTGTTGTTGTGGCCTTTCTCGCCGCCGGTGTTGTTGTTGGCACCGGTTGCCAGAATGGCGTCGAAGCGCGGGTAGAAAGTCGACTTGCCGACTTCGTACTGCTGCTCGGCCGCGTTGACGTCAGCCTGGGCAGATTTGATGTAGGGGTTGTTCTGACGCATGCTGTCGCGGGCGCCGTCGAGGGTTTCTGGCACCTCGGCCTTGATGGTCTGCGGGCTTTCCAGCTCGTCCGGGGCGCGGCCGATCACGCTGAAGAAGTTGGCCTCGGCATCGGCCAGGTCGACTTCGGCGGTGTCCAGGTTGTTTTCTGCCAGGGCGCGACGTGCGCGGGACTGGTCGAGGTCGGCGGTGCTGCCAACGCCGCGCTCGTTACGCAGGCCGATCTGGTCGTTGACGCGCAGGTGGGCTTGCAGGTTGTTCTTGGCCAAGGTTACCAGCTCGCGGCGCTTGAGCACTTCCAGGTACACCTCCACGGCACGCAAGGCGACATCTTGGGCAACGGCCTGGGTGTAGTAGGCACGGGAGGTGGAGACTGCCTCGGTACGGCCCACTTCATTCGAGGTGTTGAAGCCGTCGAAGATCATCTGCCGCAGGCGCAGCTCGGACTGGGTGTAGTTGAGGGTTTCCTTGTTGTGGTTACCCTCGGCACGGGTAGTGGTGTTGTCCGAACGCTGGCGGCCATAGCCAGCGACCAAATCCACGGAAGGGTAGTAGCCACCACGCGCAAATTTCACGTCCTCATCGGCCGACAGCTTGCTGTTGCGATTGGAGCTGACTTGTGGGTGGTAGTCCACGGCGCTCTGGACGGCCTCGGTGATCGACATCGCCTGTACGTTGGCACTCGCCAGGGCCAACAGTAATGCACTGGTGATGGGGTTCAAAACGCGCATGGTACATCTCCCTGATCCTGGAATTGATCCTGCTGCTCGCCAAAAAAATGACGATAATGTTATCGCGTATAGTGTTGCAGGTTTTTAACAACACAGCTAAGTACATTCAACGTGATATGTAAGAAGATTTATTCATATCAAATTGATATATAAGATCTTTATTTTCTAACAAGAAAGCCAATAAGTGCTGATGGCGAATGCGCGTATCGCTTCCAAAGCCAGTGTCTGCAAGGCTTTCGTGCGGTTCCAGAATTATTCTAAATAAAGGAAATATCCGTTAGGCGAAAGTGATATTTGGCGACAAAAAAATGTCACTTTGGCTTATGCAGAGTTTTCTGTCTGAGGATATACAGGCTGACCAGCACGGCGCTTGTCAGCATGAATGTGCGCGCCCAGAAGAGGGGAACCAGGTAGCACGATAGACCAATGCTGGCCCACATCAGGCCGATGGCGTAGACCTTGCCCTTGAGGGGAATGCCTTCACCACTGAGGTAGTCGCGAATCCACGGCCCGAGCCTGGGGTGGTTGACCAGCCAGTGGTGAAAGCGCGGCGAGCTGCGGGCAAAGCAGGCTGCCGCCAGTAGCAGGAAGGGGGTGGTGGGCAGTACCGGCAGGAAAATCCCCAACACCCCCAGCGCAACGCTGAGCCAGCCGATGGCCAGCAGCAGGTAGCGCACAGGCAGATTAGTGGTGGCGTGGTTTGAGCAGCGCCGGTTTTTCGTCAGGGGCGTGCAGCAGCAGGAACAGCGCGGTCAGCGCTTCGGGGATCTGTACGATCATGTCGTCCTGCAGGTTGGCGTTGCTGGCGATGTCGGCGAACTCTGGCTGTTCGTCGAACAGGCCCGAGCCGACCATGATCGGCAGCAGCATCTCGCTGACTTCTTCTTCGGCGTTCTCGAACCAGGCTTCTTCACGCAGGAACACGCCTTCCATGAAGCCGATGCACCAGCCACGCAGGTCGGAATCGTCCGGCTCGTCGGTCAGGTCCAGGTCGCATGGCAGTTCGAATTCGTCGTCGCTGGCCAGCTGGCGGGCGATGTGCGCCTTGAGGGCAACCAGCGTCGCCTCGATTTCGGTGCGCTGGGCATCGCTGCTGTAGTGCGGCTCTTCGGCGAACAGGGCGTCGATCCACTCGCGCTCCGGTACATCCTCGGCGTTGATCGACAGGGCGGTGAGGTAGCCGTGTGCGGCGACATAGTCCAGCGCTTCTTCGTGCAGCTCGTCGGCGTCGAGGAAGGCTTGCAGGCGGGTCAGTTGCTCGGCGAAGGACATTACAGGGCTACCTTGGGGAATAAACGATAACGAATTCTAGCACCTTGCAGCGGCAGCGGGGCAAAGGGAACGTCTATCGCAGTGGTGCCCTGCGCAGTGCGGTGCTGCGGTATACTCCGCGGTTTTTCATCCAGGGGCAGGGTTTACCGGTCGCCTGGCAAAAACCGCTTACGCTTTTGGCGTGTGCGGGGCGGGTTTTTCGTCCAGCCTGTTTCCAGGATGGTACGGCGATTTGGAGTTGCACATGCTCGAACAGGCTCAGCGCGTTCTCAAGGACATCTTCGGCTACGACAGTTTCCGAGGGCGCCAGGCAGCAATCATCGAATGCGTGGCCAATGGCGGCGATGCCCTGGTGCTGATGCCCACCGGCGGCGGCAAGTCGTTGTGCTTCCAGGTACCGGGGCTGCTGCGCCCGGGCCTTACGGTGGTGGTTTCGCCGCTGATCGCGCTGATGGATGACCAGGTTGCCACCCTTGACGAGCTGGGCGTGGCGGCGGCTGCGTTGAACTCCACGCTGACGCCTGAGCAGCAGCGTGACCTGGCCGGGCGCCTGCGCCGTGGCGAAGTGAAGATGCTGTACCTGGCGCCGGAGCGCCTGGTGCAGCCACGCATGCTCGATTTCCTGCGCGACCTGGACATTTCGTTGTTCGCCATTGACGAAGCCCACTGCGTCTCGCAATGGGGCCACGACTTCCGCCCCGAATACCTGCAACTGGGCCAGCTGGCCGAGCTGTTCCCGCATGTGCCGCGTATTGCGCTGACCGCCACCGCCGACATGCGAACCCGCGAGGAAATCGTCCAGCGCCTGCACCTGCAAGGCGCCGAGCGCTTCCTGTCGAGCTTCGACCGGCCCAACATTTTCTACCGCATCGTGCCCAAGGAAGCGCCGCGCAAGCAGCTGATGGCCTTTCTGGGCGAGCGCCGTGGCAACGCAGGCATCGTCTACTGCCTGTCGCGCAAGAAGGTCGACGAAACCGCCGCCTTCCTCTGTGACCAAGGCTTCCCGGCATTGCCGTACCACGCTGGCCTGGCTGCCGAGACGCGCGCGGCCAACCAGCACCGCTTCCTCAATGAGGAAGGGCTGATCATGGTCGCCACCATTGCGTTTGGCATGGGCATCGACAAGCCCAACGTGCGCTTCGTTGCCCACCTCGACCTGCCCAAGTCGCTTGAGGCCTATTACCAGGAAACCGGCCGTGCCGGTCGTGACGGCCTGCCCTCCGATGCCTGGATGGCCTACGGCCTGCAGGACATGGTGATGCTCAAGCAGATGCTGCAGAACTCCGAAGGTGACGAGCGCCACAAACGCATCGAGCAGCACAAGCTCGATGCCATGCTGGCGCTGTGCGAGGAAACCCGCTGCCGCCGCCAGTCTCTGTTGGCCTATTTCGACGAAACCCTCGAACAGCCCTGCGGGCATTGCGACAACTGTGTCGACAAGATCCAGACCTGGGACGCCACAGAGCCGGCCCGCCAGGCCCTGTCGGCGGTGTTCCGCACGGGCCAGCGCTATGGCGTCGGCCACCTGGTCGATGTGTTGCTGGGCAAGGACACCGAGAAGGTACGCAATTTCGGCCACGAGAAGCTGTCGGTTTTCGGCGTCGGCAAGGGCCTGGCCGAGGTCGAGTGGCGTTCGCTGTTCCGCCAACTGGTGGCGCGCGGCCTGGTTGATATCGACCTGGAGGGCTATGGCGGCCTTCGCTTGTCCGACAGCTGCCGGCCGCTGCTGCGTGGCGAGGTCACCCTGCAATTGCGCCGCGACCTCAAGCCGCAGACCACGGCCAAGGCGTCGTCGTCCAGCGGCGGCAGCCCGGCCAGCCAGCTGGTGCGTGCCGAAGAGCGCGAGCTGTGGGAAGCGCTGCGTACCTTGCGGCGCAAGCTGGCGGAGGAGCACAGCGTGCCACCCTACGTCATCTTCCCCGACTCGACGTTGCTGGAAATGCTGCGCAGCCAGCCAGTCAGCCTCAGCGACATGGCCCAGGTCAGCGGCGTGGGTGCGCGAAAGCTGGAGCGCTATGGCCAGGCATTCCTCGAAGTGCTGAACAACAGTGGCGGCACCGACGAGGCGCCGAAAGTGGTGCTCGACCTGCACCACGAGTTGGTCAGCCTGGCGCGCGCCGGCATGACGCCGGCGCAGATCGCCGGGCAGCTCAACTGCAGCGAGAAGAACGTGTATAGCCTGCTGGCCGAGGCACTGGGCCGCCAGGAACTGAGCCTGGACCAGGCCCTCGACCTGCCGGAAGACCTGCTGATGGAAGTGCAGGACGCCTTCCTGGATGGCGAAGGCGAGCTGCCAGCGGTGTCGGCCATTGCGCCGTTGTTCGGCGCCCGGGTGCCGGAGGGCGTGCTGTATTGCGTGCGCGCCGCGTTGGCGGCGGAGTTCGAGCTGTAAGCGGCGGCAGGATCGAAGGCAGAAGCGCCATCTGCTGACCTTTGTCATGCTTTTTGACGATTATCGAACACACCAGCGTGCCCGAGCCTTGCCTCGTGGCGCCGGCCATGGTTAGCTGCCTAATAATTAGATCTATTCAATGAGTTGCTTATGCCCCTGACCGACAACCAACACCGCTTTGGCATGCAGCTGGCCCAGATGTCCCGGGGTTGGCGTGCCGAACTGGATCGCCGCCTGGCCGGGCTCAACCTGTCCCAGGCGCGCTGGCTGGTGTTGCTGCACCTGGCCCGTTTCGAAGAAGCCCCGACCCAGCGTGAGCTGGCCCAGAGTGTGGGCGTTGAAGGCCCGACCCTGGCGCGCCTGCTCGACAGCCTTGAGGCACAAGGGTTGGTGCGTCGGCAGGCGGTGCTGGAGGACCGGCGGGCGAAGAAGATTGTGCTGTGCCCGCCGGCCAAGCCGCTGATCGACCAGATCGAGACCATTGCCAATCAACTGCGGATCGAGCTGTTTACCGGGGTGGATGAGGCAGAGTTGCAGGTGTGCATGCGGGTGCATGCCAAGATCCTGGCCAACCTGGAAAAGTCCTGAGGGCCATTGGGGCTTAAAGTTGGCGATGTCCCTGTAGGAGCGGCTTTAGCCGCGAACACCGGCGGAGCCGGTGCCATGCACCGCGTTGCATTCTTCGCGGCTAAAGCCGCTCCTACAGGGATCTAATCGATCCCGAGAGCGATGAGGCCCTAGAAGGTATGCCCAAGGTTCAGGTACACCGCCTGCTCATGCGCACTGTTGGTGCCATAGCTGAAATTCAACGGCCCCAGCGGCGTCTCCAGCCCCAGGAAGATACTCGCCGCATTGATGTACCCACTGTCGAACGCATTGTCGTTGTTCCACGCCCGCCCACGTTCCAGCGACCCGCCAATGTACAGCGGGAAGTCCAGCGGCACGTAGGCCCGTGGCGTCAGCCGGCGGTAGTAGACCATGCGCATCAGGCTCACGTTCTGCCCCGACACCGAGTCCTGGCGGAACCCTGACAGCTGCCGCGCGCCACCGATCACGAAGCTCGACGTCACCACTTCGGCGTCATCCAGCGTGCGCCCGTAGCGCCCGCCCAGCACGAAGGTGTTCGGCCCGCTGCTGATGGCCTTGTCCAGGTTGAACAACCACTGCCGATAATCCTGGTCCGAGTCCAGCGACTTGTCGTACTTGCGCAGGGTCAGCCCTATGTCTTCGCCGCTGTGGGGGAAGTACACGTTGTCGAGGGTGTCGAACGAGTACTTCAGCTCGTAGAAACCTTCGTTGAAGCTGACTTTGGGCAGGTCCTGGTCGCCGATGCGCACCTCGGCCTCGCCCCACGCCTTGCCCACGCCCAGGCGCACTTCGCCATTGGTGCCGATCTGCCGGCCAACGTTGAGGCCAAAGCCGTAGCGCTCCAGGCGGTACTCGGCAATAGGGTCGTTGTCCAGGGTGGCTTCGATGTTCTGCGAGCCGAAGTCCAGGTACGGTGCGATGAAGTAGCGTGAGCCCACGTCCAGCGGTTGGTAGAACTCACTGTACAGCTCTTGCTGGTCACCGATCTGACCACGGGTCAGCCATTCGGCACCCAGGCTGTTGATGCCGTTGACCCGGTAGCTGGCACCCAGGTTGAAGGCGCTGTCGCCACGCAGGTCGTCCGACAGGTTCAGGCCCAGGCGCAGGTAGTCGGTACCGCCGCGTCGGCCGCGGGCATTGATCACCAGCGTGTTGTCGTCGCCCTTGTGCACCACGCGGTACTGCACCCGGTCGAAGTAGTCCAGGCCGTACAGCGTGCCCATGTCGGTCTGCAGGCGGTCCAGTTCCAGCGGGGCATCGATCGGCTGGCGAATGTACGAGCGGATCACATCGTCGCTGACCTTGGAGTCGTTCTCGATCCGGATTGCGGTAATCACCGGTGTACGCTGACGTGGCGAGCGGGCCACCGCCAGGCTGCTGTCTTCGGGCTGGCGCAGGCTGGCAAGGCGCGGGTCGAGCAGGCGGGTGGCGC
Source organism: Pseudomonas sp. RV120224-01b (assembly GCF_003208145.1). Classification (NCBI taxonomy): domain Bacteria; kingdom Pseudomonadati; phylum Pseudomonadota; class Gammaproteobacteria; order Pseudomonadales; family Pseudomonadaceae; genus Pseudomonas; species Pseudomonas sp. RV120224-01b. The sequence goes on from NZ_QKMQ01000011.1 coordinate 17,895, forward strand.
GGTAGCCAGCGTCGATCATGTCCCGGGCGCGGCCGAAGTCGGTTACACCAAACGCGGTCAGCGAAGGCTGGATGAGGATATCGTCGCGGTGCAGGCTGGCCAGTTGCTCTTCCGAGTTGCGCCGGGTCATCAGGGTGATCGACTGGTTGAGCACGTCGACCACCGTGGCCAGTTGCTTGCGGTCACGCAGCGGGGTGCCGATGTCGACCACGATGGCCAGGTCCACGCCCATTTCCCGGGCCACGTCCAGCGGGATGTTGTCGACCATGCCGCCGTCCACCAGCAGGCGACCCTCCAGTTCGACCGGGGCGAACACGGCGGGGATCGACATGCTGGCACGGATTACCTGGGGCAGGTGACCGCGACGGAACACCACTTTTTCGCCGCTGGCAATGTCGGTGGCCACGGCGCGAAAGGGGATGGGCAGCTTGTCGAAGTCGCGTGTGTCGGCGGTATGCGCCAGCTTGCTTTCCAGCAGCAGCGCGAGGTTCTGGCCCTGGATGACCCCCAGCGGCAGGCCCAGGCTGCCGTCGTCGCGAAAGCTGAGCTTCTGTTTGACGAGGAAGTCGCGGTCATCCTGCTTGCGCCGGAACGGCACGTCCTTGCGCGGTGGGGCATCGGACAGCGCCTGTTGCCAGTCCAGTGTGGTGGCGAGCTTTTCCAGCTCTTCGACGCTGTACCCGGAGGCGTACAACCCGCCGACCACAGCCCCCATGCTGGTGCCGGCGATGGCGTCAATGCGCACGCCTTGTTCTTCCAGGGCCTTGAGCACGCCGATATGGGCCAGGCCACGGGCCGCGCCACCCGACAACACCAGCCCGACCTTGGGCCTGGCCGGTTCGGCGGCAATTGCCGTGAGGCTGGTGAGGGTGAGCAGAAAGCAGAACAGCAAACGGCGCATCGTGAGTCTCAAACCGTGGGCTAAAGACCGCTAGTATAAGCGGCCCCTTACCTGGAGATGCGCCACCATGGCCGACAGCAAGCCGGAAATCGTCATCACATATTGCACCCAGTGCCAATGGCTGCTGCGTGCCGCCTGGCTGGCCCAGGAACTGCTCAGCACCTTCGCCGACGACCTTGGCCGGGTGGCGCTGGAGCCGGGCACCGGCGGTATCTTCCGCATCACCTGCAATGGCGTGCAGATCTGGGAGCGCAAGGCCGACGGCGGGTTCCCCGAGGCCAAGGTGCTGAAGCAGCGGGTGCGCGACCAGATCGACCCTCAGCGTGACCTTGGCCATAACGACCGCTGATCACGCACCTTCGGGCAGTGGCTGCTTGGGCGGCTGCTCGGCGGCCAGGCGGCTGGACAGCACGATGGCGAAGATGATCAGCGCGCCGCCCAGCAGCATGCGCAGCGTGGGGGTTTCGGCGAACACGACCCAGGCCACTGCAATGCCGTAGACCGGCTCCATGCCGAATACCACCGCGGCGGTGCGCGCCTTGATCACCGCCAGGCTGGCGACGAACAGGCTGTGCGCCACGCCGGTGCAGAAGATACCGAGCAGGGCGATCCACAGCCAGTCCATGGGTGCCACGTCTGCCAGGCCCGGTGCTGCGAAGGGCAGCAGGCACAGGCCCACCACCAGGTTTTGCCACAGCGCAGCCTGAACCGCAGGCAAGCGCCCGGAGCCTGCGCGGTTGGTGAGTGACAGCAGCGAGAACAGCAACCCGGAAAGCAGTGCCCAGAGCAGGCCGCCCGTGGCTTCGCTGGCCAGATCGAAGGCCGGTGTGACCAAGACCAGGCCAATGCTGACCAGCAGTACCAGCACGGCCTCGTTGCGGCGGATGCGTTCGCGGAACAGCAGGCCTTCGAGGATGACGGTAAGGGCCGGGAAACTGGCGAAGCCGAGGGTGGCGATGGCCACGCCGCCGACTTTGACGGCGATGAAGAAGCTGACCCAATGGCCGGCCAGCAGCACACCACCGAGCAGCAGGCGGCGGATGTCCTGACTGCTCAGGCGTTGCCAGCCCGGGCCGGCGAGGCTGGCGAACAGGGCCAGGGCAAGCACGGCGAAGGCGGCGCGGCCGAACACGATGATTGCCGGGCTGGCGCTGGCAGCCAGTTTGCCGAAGACGCCGGTCAGGCCGAAGAACAGCGCGCCAATGTGCAGGGCGCCGAGGGCGGTGCGGTGGTTCATGGTGGTCCTTGCTCAAGATCTCTAATGGCTGTGCCGGCCTCTTCGCGGGCTCGCCCGCTCCCACAGGTATTGCACAAGTCCCGAAAGCAGTGAAGTGCCTGTGGGAGCGGGCGTGCCCGCGAAAGGGCCGGTACAGGCAAAGTGTATAGGTTCAGGCAAACCCGTTCTGTCGCAAGACTGCTGTCAGTTATCGCCAGGCTCTCGCCGCAACGCCAAAGGCGTACACCCGAACGCCCGCAACATCGCCGCCGAAAACGCACTCTGCGAGCTGTACCCCACCTGCGCGGCAATCTCCCCCATCGGCAACAAGGTGTGTGTCACCAGCCGCCGCGCCTTAAGCAAGCGTCGCTGGCGAATGTAGTCCATCGGCGTCATGCCACACTCCGCCATGAATCGCGCATGCAGCCGGGTACCGGAAAGCCCGGCCAGCCGCGCCAGGTCGGCCACCTGCAGCGGGTAGGCGGCATGCTGCTCGATATGCGCATCGAAGGCCGCATAGGGCAGGCGCCGGCTGGCGGTAACGCTGGCTGCTGCGCTGGGGTTGAGGCTGGCCAGCAGCAGCGCCGCGCCTTGCCGGGCAATCAGCGGGTCGTCCATCGGGCTGGCCGCCAACCAGTCCACCAACTGCTGCTGGCGGTCGTCCAGGCCCAGCGCGGCAGGGCAGTCGAGCAGCCGGCGGCTGGCATCGGCATGCTCGCCCAACTGCTCGTGCAACCACTGCTCGCCGGGCACATCGAGCACCAGGCAGTGGCTGCCGCCGTCGCTGGCACAGGTGTGGTGCGCGCCGGCCGGCACCACGACCAGCCCCTGCCGATCGATGCCGGCGCCTTGCCCTTGCACCTCGAACTCCAGGCGGCCGCGCAGGCCGAACACCAGTTGTGGGTGTTCGTGGCTGTGGGCGATCAGGCTGTCGCGGTAATGGCGCAGCGAGAGGATCGGGCCGGCGGTCATGGGAGGTCCTCGCAGGGCAGAAGCCCATTGTGCCTCATTCGCTGCACACCATCACTCGTCACCGTTTTGCCACGGCGCTGTCACGCGCGCCTGCCAGTCTCCAGCAAACTGCGCCGGAGCCTGCCCATGACCCATGCCGAACTGTCCCGTCCCTCGCGCAAGCAACGTGTGCGCACCCTGTGGATCTCCGATGTGCACCTGGGCACTCGCGACTGCCAGGCCGAGCACCTGTCGCAGTTCCTCAAGGGCTACCAGGCCGACCGCGTGTACCTGGTCGGCGACATCATCGATGGCTGGAAGCTGCGCGGCGGTATCTACTGGCCACAAGCCCACACCAACGTGATCCGCCGGCTGCTGACCATGAGCAAGCGCGGTACCGAGGTGATCTATGTCACCGGCAATCATGATGAATTCCTGCGCCGTTACTCCAAGCTGATACTGGGCAACATCCAACTGGTGGACGAGGCAGAGCACCTGACCGCTGATGGTCGCCGGCTGCTGGTGATTCATGGCGACCAGTTCGACGTGATTACCCGTTACCACCGCTGGTTGGCGTTCCTCGGTGACCGCGCCTACGAGTTCACCTTGGTGCTTAACCGCTGGCTCAATCACTGGCGTGCGCGGTACGGCTATGGCTACTGGTCACTGTCGGCGTACCTCAAGCACAAGGTGAAAGGCGCGGTGAACTTCATCAGCGACTTCGAGGATGCCATTGCCCACGAGTGCACCCGACGTGGTTTTCACGGTGTGGTGTGTGGGCACATTCATCACGCTGAAATCCGCAAGGTAGGCGAGGTGGAGTACCTCAATTGCGGCGATTGGGTGGAGTCGTGCACGGCGCTGATCGAGCATTGGGATGGCAGCATCGAGCTGTACCGCCTTGCGGATGCCCAGGCACGGGAAGCGCAGGTAGCCGCGGCGATGCGAGAACCGGCATAGAGGGCTGCTGTGCAGCCCTGATGCTTACAGGCTGATCTTGCCCAGCAGGATATCCCTGAACATCACGAAATCCCCTATCAGGCTGTAAAGCGGATAGGTAAAGGTTGCCGGCCGGTTTTTCTCAAAAAAGAAATGCCCGACCCAGGCAAAGCCGTAGCCGAACAGTGGCACGGCCAGCAACAGCAACCACTTGCCACTGCCGATGGTATAGGCCAGCAAGGCAATCACCAGGCTGGTGCCGACAAAGTGCAGGCGGCGGCAGGTGGGGTTGCTGTGTTCCCCCAGGTAGTACGGATAGAACTCGGCAAAACTGCGAAACTGCGCTGTGCGGTTCATGGCAGTGCTCCGGGATTAATACTTCTGGACAAGATGCACGGCGTGGAGCCTGATTCGAGTCTAGAGTGATTGGCGGGGCCTACCAGTGACAATAGGCGCCAATTGAGTATCCTTGGGGTTCACCGCAGGAGCGGTCGGTAGAAAGAAGCCTGTCATGAGCGAAAGAACCACGTCAGCCAGTTGGGCATCAGGGATTGTGAAGGCACTCGAACTGGAAGGGCTGGACTGCCAGGCCATGTTCAAGCAGCTGGGGCTGGACTTCGCGGCCCTCGACGACCCTGACGCCCGCTTCCCGCAAGACTCCATGACCCGGCTCTGGCAGCTGGCGGTGGAGCTGTCGGGTAATGAGGCCATTGGCTTGAACATGGCGCGGGTGGTACGCCCGGCGTCGTTCCATGTGGTGGGCTATGCGTTGATGTCCAGCCGCACGCTGGCCGAAGGCTTCGAGCGCCTGGTACGTTACCAGCGCATCATCGCCGAAAGCTCGGACCTGAGCTTCGTGCTTGGCCCTGAAGGTTATTCCCTGATCCTGACCGTACACGGCGACCACCTGCCGCCCACGCGGCACAGCGCCGAGGCCTCGCTGGCTTGCGCGCTGGCACTGAGCAAATGGCTCAGCGGTCGCCCGGTGCAGCCGAGGCGGGTGCTGGTGCAGGGGCCTCAGCCGAAGAATATCGAACCGTACAAGGTGGCGTTTCATTCGCCGCTGGTGTTCGGTGCGCCGCACGATGCGCTGGTGTTCGAGCGGGCCGACATGGAGGCGCCGCTGCCCACTGCCAACGAAGCCATGGCAGTGTTGCATGACCGTTTTGCCGGGGAGTATCTGGCCCGTTTTTCCGAAAGCCGGGTTACCCACCGCGTGCGCCAGGTGCTGTGCCGCATCCTGCCGCAGGGCGAGCCCAAGCGCGAGACCCTGGCGCAGGCCCTGCACCTGTCGCAGCGTACCTTGCAGCGGCGGCTGCAGGAGGAGGGCACCAGCTTCCAGGCCTTGCTTGACGACACCCGCCGCGAACTGGCCGAGCAGTACCTGGCCCAGCCGGGCATGACCCTGCTGGAGGCCGCGTACCTGCTGGGCTTTGCCGACCCCAGCAACTTCTACCGGGCATTCCGCCGCTGGTTCGATGCCACGCCGAGTGAGTACCGTGCCCGTATGGGCGCGGAGGCCGAAGCGGTCAGTGACGCCAGAACGCCGGCATACACAGCACCAGCACCGTAATGATTTCCAGTCGGCCGAGCAGCATGCCGGCCGCCAGAATCCACTTGGCCGCGTCTGGCAGCGTGGCGTAGTTGCCCGACGGGCCGATCACTTCGCCCAGCCCCGGGCCCACGCCCGAAACCGTACCGGCGGCACCGGTCAACGCGGTCATCCAGTCCACGCCCAGCAACGACAGCAGCAGGGCCATGACGCAGATGGTGATGGCGAAGAAGAACGAAAACGTCAGGATCGAACGCACGATGTCTTCATCGAGGCGGTGGCCGTTGTATTTCTGCTTGATCACCGCGCGCGGGTGGATCAGCTGGTTAAGGCTGGCCTTGAGCAGGATGTAGGCCACCTGGAAACGGAAAATCTTGATACCGCCCGCCGTCGAGCCGGAGCAGCCGCCCACGAAACCCAGGTAAAAGAACAGCATCAGCGAGAAGTTGCCCCACAGGCTGTAGTCGCCCAGGGCGAAGCCGGTGGTGGTGACCACCGAGGTCACGTTGAGTGCCACGTGGCGCAGGGCGTCGAGCCAGTGCAGGTTAGTGCTGTACCAGTACCAGGTGCCCAGCACTATCCAGGTAACAACCAGCATGCCCAGCAAGCCCTGCACCTGCTGGTCGCGGATCAGCGCCTTGCGGTTGCCGCGCAGGGTGGCCACATACAGGGTGAACGGCAGGCTGCCCATGATCATCACCACCACCGCCACCCAATGCACGGCCGGGATGTCCCATTTTGCCAGCGACTGGTCAGAGGTGGAGAAACCGCCGGTAGAGATCGCCGACATGGCGTGGTTGATCGCATCGAACGGGCTCATGCCTGCCCACCAGAAGGCCAGCGAGCCAAGGATCGAGAAACCGACGTACACCCCCACGATCGACTTGGCGACCATGTGCGAGCGCGGCATGACCTTTTCCGAGCGGTCGGACGATTCGGTCTGGAACAGGCGCATGCCACCGATGCGCAGCAGCGGCAGGATCGCCACCGCCATGGCGATGAAGCCGATACCGCCGAGCCAGTGCAGCATCGAGCGCCACATGAGAATGCCCGGCGACATGCTGTCGAGCCCGCTGAGCACGGTGGCGCCGGTGGCGGTGATGCCCGACATGCTTTCGAAGAAGGCGTCGGTATAGCTGATGTGCTGGGTCAGCAGGAACGGCAGGGCGGCGAACACGCACACCACCAGCCAGCTGCTGACCGTCAGCAGGTACATGTCGCGAGGGCGCAGGTGCACATGCTCGGGGCGCCCCTGCACCACCAGGGCCAGCCCGGCGATGAAGGTGATCAGGCTCGACCAGAGGAACGACGGCATGTCACCGGTGCGTTCGAAAACTACCAGGGTCGCCATGGGCACGGCCATGCTGACGGCGAGGGTAATCAGGAAGATGCCGATGATGAAACCAATGATCCTTAAGGTCGGCAACGCCATGTGATCTGCTCTGACTCGATTCGGAAGGGCGCCATTCTACCTATGGGTCTGGTGATGTAAACGCTAGAATGGCCGCACATTCAACTGCCAGGAGGGTAGCCGATGGAGGCTCTCGACGCATTGCTCAACCGTGTTTCCGTGCCACGCCTGACCGACCCGGCGCCTAACGCTGCCCAGCGCGAGGCGCTGTTCCAGGCCGCCTTGCGCGCCCCGGACCACGGCCAGCTGCGCCCATGGCGCTTTCTGACCATCGAAGGCCAGGGCCGTGAGAAACTGGGCGAGCTGTTTGCCGAAGCCGTGCAGAGCAAGGGCGATGCCAGCCAGGCCGCGCTGGACAAGGCCCGCGCCATGCCGTTGCGGGCACCGTTGCTGATTGTGGTGGTGGCCAAGCTGCAGGATCACTTCAAGGTGCCGAAGTCTGAACAGCGCCTGGCGGCGGGCTGTGCGGCGCATGGCATTCTGATTGCCGCGCATGCGCAGGGTATCGGCGCGGTGTGGCGTACCGGGGACATGGCGTTTGATGCCCATGTGCACAAGGGGTTGGGGTTGGCCGAGAACGAGGAGTTGATCGGGTACCTGTATGTCGGCACGCCGCTGACCGAGCCGCGTACGGCGCCCATCCTGGAAACTGCCGAGTTCGTCAGCGCCTGGGGCGAATAAACCGTTTTCAGGCTGATTGATCTATCAAGGCATCTGGCCTCTTCGCGGGTTTACCCGCGAAAGGGCCGGTGACCTTTACATCCCTTCAACTGCCAGCAGCCTCAGCCACAGGCAACTCCAGCCGAGCCACAAACCCACCCTGTGGATGATTGTCCAAAATCAGGCTGCCGCCATGGCGCTCCGCCGCCTTGCGCGCAATCGCCAGTCCCAGCCCATGCCCCGGCGCCTCCTGCCCCGGTGCACGGAAGAACGGTTCCCCCAGTTGCACCAGATGTTCTGCTGCCGCCCCCGGTCCATGGTCACGCACGCTTATCACTATGCGGTCCTGTTCACGCAATGCACTCACTTCTACCGGCTGCCCGACCGGATTGAAGCGCAAGGCGTTGCGCAGCAGGTTGTCCACGGCCCGCTCGATCAGCGTCGGCCAACCTTGCAAAGTCAAGCCCGGTTGCGCCTCCAGGCGCACATCCTGGTCGGGCGCGCTGAGTAGGGCATCCTTGCGCACGCTGCCCAGCAGGGCGTTGAGGTCGACCGGTTCGGCATGAGCCTGCTCGGCATCCACCCGGGCCAGGGCCAGAATTTCGCTGATCAGGTCTTCCAGGCGGTCGCACTCGCGGGTCAGGCGTGGCCACAGGGTTTCCCGCTGCTCGGGCCCGGCGCGCTCGGCCAGCGCCAGGGCAATTCGCAGCCGGGCCAATGGGGAGCGCAACTCGTGGGACACATCGCGCAGCAACTGGCGCTGGCTGCCGATGGTGCTTTGCAGGCGCGCGCCCATCTTGTTGAAGTCCTTGGCCAGCACACCGAACTCGTCGCGCCGCGCTGCCAGCCGCGCCAGGCTGTTCTGCTGGTAGGTGGTCTGCCCCAGGTCATGCACCGCGCTGCGCAGGCGGCTGAGCGGGCGGGTAATGGACAGGGTCACCAGCAGGCTGAACAACGTCAGCACAACCAGGGCAATGCCCAGTGCACTGAGCGGCCACATCAGGCTTTCGCGGTGCCAGGCATCCAGTGCCGGGTGGGGAATGCGGTAGATCAGCAGGTAGGTTTCGCCGGTGTCGGGGCTGGTGTACTCCTCGGTCAGCCTGCGCCACGGCAGGCGCCGCTGGTCATTGTGCTGGCGCGCTTCGAAGGCCGCAGCACGGCGCGGAAAGGTACCGGGCACCACGGCTTCGCCACTGTCGTCGAGCACTTGCACGTCGATCTTGTAGCGGTCTTTGCGCCGTTCCAGGAAGTGCTGTGCCGAATCCAGGCCTTCCTGCTCGTAATGCCTGGCCCACTTGCTGGCCAAGGTATTCAGGCCCGGGTGACGGCTGAGGATCCAGGCGTCCTGGTTGAGCATGTGGCCCAACAGGATCGACAGGCCTGCGACCAGGGTAATGGCCAGCCAGAAACTGGCCAGGATGCGCCAGAACAGTGAACGCAAGTGCACCTCCTAAACGGGAAAAGCCCGGCCCGCAGTGATGCGGGCCGGGCATTGGGCAAACAGCTTACTGAGCCTTGGTGCCTTTTTCAGCTTTCCAGGCCTGGAACTCCTGCCACTCGGCTTTCTTGGCGGCGCGTTCCTTTTGCAGTTCGTCGAACTTCTTCTGCTGCTCAGGCTTGAGCAGGTTGCGCACGGCGCTGTCGGTCTTGTCGCGGCTGGCTTTCAGCTCGTCCTTCATGGCTTTCTGGTCGGCGGCCGGCAGCTTGGACAGGTAGCGCTCGGTGATGTCGCGGCGCTGTTGCATCTGCTCGCCCATCAGCTTGCCGATCTGTTGGCGTTGGTCGCGGCTCAGGTCCAGCTGATGGAAAGGCGCATCACCGCGATGATGCGGGCCGTCGTGACGCGGGCCGCCGTCAGGCATGGCCATGGCCACGGTCGGCAGGGCGGCGGCGAACATCAGGGCGATAAGGGTCTTGCGCATGGTGTCTCTCCTTTCATAGGCCGGTGGTTACCGGATGAGCACAGTCTAGGGAGATCACCGTCAAGCGCAGTCAGGGGATGGTAAAGGCTCGGTAAAGATGCTCAGAGGCAGTAGTAATAGCCACGGCTACGCAACGCCACGATGCGTGGCCGGCCGTCGGCGTGGGGGCCAATCTTCTTGCGCAGGTTGCTGACATGCATGTCCAGGCTGCGGTCGTACAGGGTCAGCTTGCGGCCCAGGCCGATTTGCGCCAGTTCCTGCTTGTCCAGCGGCTCGCCGGGCTGGCGCAGCAGCGCTTCGAGAATGCGGCTTTCGGACAGGGTCAGGGTCATTTCGCGGCCATCGATACTGGCCACGCCACGGGCAGGGCTGTACACCAGGTCGCCCAGCTCCACCTGGCTGGTGGTGGCGGTGGGGTGGCTGCGGCGCAGTACGGCGCGCAGGCGGGCGGTGAGTTCACGTGGGTCGCAGGGTTTGGCCAGGTAGTCGTCGGCACCCAGTTCGAGGCCAAGGATGCGGTCCAGCGGCTCGCCACGGGCGGAGAGCATCAATACCGGCAGTTCGGTATGTTCGCTGCGCAACTGCTTGAGCAGTTCCAGGCCGCTGCCATCGGGCAGCATCACGTCCAGCACGACAGCAGCCGGGGCGTGTTCGGCCAAGGCCTGGCGTGCGCTCTGGCCATCGTGGCAGGCACGTACGGTGAACCCTTCCTGGGTCAGCCAGCTGCCGAGCAGCTCGCACAGCTCCTGGTCATCATCAATCAGTAACAGCTCGCTCATGACTCACTCAATTCAACCAATGACGGCGGCTATTCGGTCCGCCAGTGGCAAAGATACCGCAGACTGATGGCAACTGTGTAACTGCCTCTACCGTGTCGCGTTCTTTGCGGACAAGCCCGCGAGGAACGCGACGCGGTCTCAGATCACGGCAGTACTTGCTTGAATGGCTTGACCACGACTTTGTCGTAAACGCCCGCAGCAATGTACGGATCGGCATCGGCCCAAGCCTGCGCCGCAGCCAGGGTTTCGAACTCGGCAACGATCAGGCTACCGCTGAAACCCGCTTCGCCCGGGTCGTTGCTGTCGATGGCCGGGTGCGGGCCGGCCAGTACCACGCGGCCTTCGGCCTTGAGCTGCTGCAGGCGTTCGATATGCGCCGGGCGGGCGGCCAGGCGCTTTTCCAGGGAGTTTGCGACGTCGCTGGCGATGATGGCGTAGAGCATGTCAATCCTTGGGTTTGGAGGTAGAAGGGTCGTCGTGCAGGTGGCGCGACAGGTACACGCCTTGCGCCACCAGGAAGATCACGGTCATGCCCAGGCTGCCGAACACCTTGAAGTCCACCCAGAAGTCCTGGAAGGTGAAGGCGACGAACAGGTTGGCCGCGCCGCAGAACAGGAAGAAGGCAATCCAGGCCACGTTCAGGCGCGCCCAGATGGCATCGGGCAGGGTCAGCGCGTGGCCCATGATGCGCTTGATCAGCACCCGGTCGCCGATGAAGTGGCTGCCGGCAAAGCCCAGGGCGAACAGCCAGTTCACCACCGGCGCCTTCCACTTCAGGAAGGTTTCGCTGTGGAACGTCAGGGTCAGGCCGCCGAACACCAGGCAGGCCACCAGGGTCAGCCACTGGCCCTTTTCAAGCTTGCGCTGGCGCAGGAACAGCGCGCCATACACCACCAGCGAGCTGATGATCAGCATGGCCGTGGCGCTGTAGATGCCGCCGAATTCGAAGCTGTGGCCGGCGACTTCCAGGGGGCGCGGGTCCAGCTTGTAGACGATGAAGAACAGCAGCAGCGGGATGAAATCGATGAATTGTTTCACAATGGCAGCCAGAATCGGGATGTGACGGCATAATAACAAACATCGATTCCAGCGAAAGCGCTCCTCCATGAATGTTGATCTGCACTGTCACAGCACGGCCTCCGACGGCGCCCTGTCGCCCTCGGTACTGGTTGCCCGGGCCCATGAGCACGGGGTGCAAACGCTGGCACTGACCGACCATGACACCATCGAAGGCCTGCCCGAAGCACGCCAGGCCTGCATCGAGCGGGGCATGCGCTGGGTTAGCGGCGTCGAGCTGTCGTGCACCTGGGGTGGTGCGACCATCCATGTGCTGGGTTATGACTTCCCGCTCGACGCACCGCCTTTGCTGGCGGCAATCGAAGCGCTGCACCGTGGCCGCTGGCTGCGCGCCGAAGAAATCGACAAACGGCTGGCTGCCAAGGGCATGCCTGGCACCCTCGAAGGCGCCCGTGCCGTGCAGCACGAGCTGGGCGACAGCGGCAACGCCCCGGCGCGCCCGCATTTTGCCGAGTACCTGGTGCGCGCCGGGCACGTCAAGGACCGTGGCGAAGCGTTTCGCAAGTGGCTGGGCGCCGGCAAGCTGGGCGACGTCAAGCAGCACTGGCCGACCCTTGACGAAACTGTCGCCACCCTGCGCGAGTCCAAAGCGTGGGTGAGCCTGGCGCACCCCATGCATTACGATCTGACCCGCAGCAAGCGCAGACGGCTGATTGCCGACTATATTCAGGCAGGCGGGCAGGCACTTGAGGTGGTCAACGGAATGATGCCGGCCGAGCAGGTGGGCACCATGTCCATCCTTACCCGTGAGTTCGGCCTGCTGGCAAGCGCTGGCAGTGACTTCCACGGCCCCGGCACCTGGGGCGAGATCGGTGCCTATCGGCCTTTGCCCGAGGACTTGCCACCTCTGTGGCGTCGATTCAGCCATGAACAGCCTTTGGCGCTATGAACAGGACGACTACGTGAGCCAATTTTTCCAGATTCATCCGGAGAACCCGCAGCAGCGCCTGATCAAGCAGGCCGTCGAGATTATCCGCAAGGGCGGCGTGGTGGTGTACCCGACGGATTCGGCCTACGCGCTGGGTTGCCAGATGGGTGACAAGGCGGCCATCGAACGGGTGCGGCGCCTGCGTGGGCTGGACAAGACGCACAACTTCACCCTGATGTGCTGCGACATGTCGCAACTGGGGTTGTACGCCAAGGTCGACACCGGCACCTTCCGCCTGCTCAAGGCGCATGTGCCTGGGCCTTACACGTTCATCCTCAACGGCACGCGTGAAGTGCCGCGCCTGCTGTTGCACGATAAACGCCGCACCATCGGGCTGCGGGTGCCGGCCCATGCCATCACCCTGGCCTTGCTGGCCGAGCTGGGCGAGCCGTTGATGAGCGTGAGCCTGATCCTGCCGGGCGACACCGAGCCGATGACCGACCCGTACGAAATCCGTGAGCGCCTGGAGCATCACGTCGACCTGGTGATCGATGGCGGCTTCGGAGACCTCAAGGCCTCTACCATCATCGACCTGTCCGGCGATGAGCCTGAGCTGATCCGCGAAGGCTGTGGCGACCCCACGCCGTTCCTGGTCAACGCGTGAGCCAGGTGGAAATGCCCGAGGCACCGGCCGAGCAGGCCGAGGCGCCTCGGCAGTTGCAATTGGCCCTGGTCTACGGCGAAGCCCTGACCGAGCTGCCGCTGGACCTGTACATCCCGCCGGACGCACTGGAAGTCATCCTCGAAGCCTTCGAAGGCCCGTTGGACCTGTTGCTGTACCTGATCCGCAAGCAGAACATCGACATTCTCGACATCCCGGTGGCGGAAATCACCCGCCAGTACATGGGCTACGTGGAGCTGATGAAGAGTGTGCGCCTTGAACTGGCCGCCGAGTACCTGGTGATGGCCGCCATGCTTGCCGAGATCAAGTCGCGCATGCTGCTGCCGCGTTCGGCCGATGTCGAGGAAGAGGAGGGCGACCCGCGCGCCGAACTGATCCGCCGCCTGCAGGAGTACGAACGTTTCAAGGCCGCCGCCGAAGGCATCGATGAATTGCCACGGGTAGGCCGCGATGTGGTGGTGCCACGCCTTGAGGCGCCGCAGGCCAAGGTGCGCAAGCTGTTGCCGCAAGTCAGCCTGGAAGAGTTGCTGGTGTCCATGGCCGAGGTGATGCGCCGCAACGACCTGTTCGAAAGCCACCAGATCACCCGTGAAACGCTGTCTACCCGCGAGCGCATGAGCCAGGTGCTGGAGCGCCTCAAAGGCGGTGCTTTCGTGCCGTTTGTCGAGTTGTTTGCCGCCGAAGAGGGCAAGCTGGGCGTGGTGGTCACCTTCATGGCGATTCTTGAGCTGGTGAAGGAATCGCTGATCGAACTGGTGCAGAATGAACCTTTCGCCGCCATTCACGTGCGGCTCCGCCCGGCGCTTGTTGAAGAACCTGATGAACCTGAATGACCCCCGCGACCTGGCGTCGCTGATCGAAGCTTTCTTGCTGGCGTCGGGCAAACCGCAGTCCCTGGAGCGCCTGTACGAGCTGTTCGAAGAGGCCGAGCGCCCAGAACCCAAGGTGTTCAAGCAGGCTCTGGACGTGCTGGGCAAGTCGTGCAGTGGCCGAGCGTTCGAGCTCAAGGAAGTGGCCAGCGGCTATCGCCTGCAAATCCGCGAGGACTATGCGCCCTGGGTCGGGCGCCTGTGGGAAGAGCGCCCGCAACGCTATTCACGTGCGCTGCTCGAAACCCTGGCGCTGATTGCCTACCGCCAGCCCATCACCCGTGGCGAGATCGAGGACGTGCGGGGCGTGGCGGTGAACAGCAACATCATCAAGACCATGATGGAGCGCGAGTGGATTCGCGTGGTCGGCTACCGCGAAGTACCCGGGCGGCCGGCGATGTTTGCCACCACCAAGGCGTTTCTTGACCACTTCAACCTCAAGAGCCTGGATGAGCTGCCGGCCTTGGCCGAGCTGCGCGAGATGGAGCCGGAGCCGGTGCTCGACCCGGACGATGCGCCAGTGCCGGCGCACCTGCAGGCGTTGGCAGATGCCAGCCTTGGGGAGGAAGAAGAGGGTGTTGAGCCGAAGGAGGAAACCAGCTTCCGTAGCTTGCTGGTGGAGCTGGATGCCATGGAAGAAGGGCTGAAGACCGACTTTGATGATTTGCGCGAGGAAGAGCCTGAGGCCTCGGTGGAAGAGGAGGGCAAGTTACAGCCCTGATCTGCTGTTGCCCATACACCACCATTAGGCAGAAACCCCAGCCAAAGCCCACAAAACCCTCTACCCTCCAGTGCGTTCCCCCGCCAAACCGCGTATGATGCGCGGCCTTTTGGCGCGCTCGTCGCCAAAAAACCTGTTTTCATTCCTACACCGGGAGGTGCCCAGATGAGTGAGCAAGACCTGCAAGATACCGAAATCACCCCGCCATCCGGCGAAAAGCTGCAAAAAGTGCTGGCACGCATTGGCGTGGGTTCGCGCCGTGACGTCGAAGCCTGGATCAGCCAGGGCCGCATCAAGGTCAACGGCGTCGAGGCCACCCTTGGCCAGCGCGTCGACCTGCATGACGCCATTGCCGTAGACGGCAAGCTGATCAAGCGTGAGGAGGCCGCCGAGGCCACTCGCCGGGTGATCATGTACAACAAGCCCGATGGCGAAATCTGCACCCGTGACGACCCGGAAGGCCGCCCGACCGTGTTCGACCGCCTGCCACGGCCAAAAGAAGGCCGCTGGATCAACATCGGCCGCCTCGACATCAACACCACCGGCCTGCTGCTGTTCACCACCGACGGTGAACTGGCCAACCGCCTGATGCACCCGTCCTACGAGATGGACCGTGAGTACGCGGTACGTGTGCGCGGTGAAGTCGATGACGAAATGATCGAGCGCCTGAAAGCCGGTGTGATGCTGGAAGACGGCCCGGCCAAGTTCACCGACATCCAGAAGGCACCGGGTGGCGAAGGCTTCAACCACTGGTACCACTGTGTGGTGATGGAAGGCCGTAACCGTGAGGTGCGTCGCCTGTGGGAATCCCAGGGCATGGTGGTCAGCCGCCTGAAGCGCGTGCGTTTCGGCCCGGTGTTCCTCAACTCCGACCTGCCGATGGGCCGCTGGCGTGAAATGACCCAGGGCGAAATCGACATCCTGGCCGCCGAAGTGGGCCTGCAGCCGGTTGCGCTGCCTGCCATGAAGCTCAAGGCCAAGGACAAGATGGAGCGCCTGCAGCGCAAATCGACCCGCCCGCTGGGCCGTGGTGAGCGCGTGCGCAACCTGCGCCCGGCCCACGAAGGTGCCGCGACCAGTGAACGCCCGGCGCGTCAGCCGCGTGAAGAGGCCCCGCGTAAAAACACCCGTGGCAGCACGGTGGCCGAGCGCCCGAGCGAAATGCGCAAGCGCCCGAGCAAGCCTGAAGGTGACAAGCCGGCAGGCCGCGGTCGCGGTAAACCGCGTGGCTGATAAGTCAGTGTGGTAATCAAGAAACCAGCCTTCGGGCTGGTTTTTTTATGCCTGTGAGAATTTGGGGCTGCTTTGCAGCCCATCGCCGGCAAGCCAGCTCCCACAGGTCTACGGCTGATGCGGCCATTGTGCTGTCCCTGTGGGAGCTGGCTTGCCGGCGATGGGCCGCAAAGCGGCCCCAAGATATTGAACAAAAAGAATTTTTCTGACGACTGGCAAGTTCTTGAACCGGCTTGTAAAGAAATCTGTACAAAAATGGCCGGTTTCAGCCCTGATTCCAGATTTACCCCAATCGTGTAAACAAACCTTGCCGTCACCGCTGTGGCAAACCCGCCACCTCCACATTGCCCTCCCTTGCCCAAACCCCCGTCCCCACGGTGTTATAGCCGCCATTGCCGTGTGCAAGAGCCCGTCCACAGAGCCTGGCTGACAAAACAACAAATGGAGGCGCCATGTACGCCGATCACTCCGCCTTTGAAGGCCCATACCACAGGATCGCTGCGTTTTTTCCGGATGGAAGAGCGCAACGCGTTGACGCCTGCGCGCTTGCAGGGGTATACAGTGCGCCGCGTTTTACCTGTGACCCTTTTGCGTACCGCGCACTCTTGATCACGCCTGGTTGACCCGCTTCGGCGGCACCTGAGGTCAAGAAACCCAAGGTAACCACCTTGCCCATTCCGCTGCGCCACGAGCGCGGTGGGTCCGATTCCGTCACAGGTAAAAACAATGCAGGTGACTTCGTTCATGAGTGGACAAAACATGCATTCAGGCGAGCTCAAGCGGGGCCTGAAGAACCGCCATATCCAGTTGATCGCCCTGGGTGGTGCAATTGGTACCGGCCTGTTCCTTGGCTCGGCAGGCGTGATGAAATCCGCCGGCCCGTCGATGATCCTTGGCTACGCCATCTGCGGCTTCATCGCCTTCATGATCATGCGCCAGCTTGGCGAGATGATTGTCGAAGAGCCGGTGGCCGGCTCGTTCAGCCACTTCGCCCACACCTACTGGGGCGGCTTCGCCGGCTTCCTGTCGGGCTGGAACTGCTGGGTGCTGTACATCCTGGTGGGCATGTCGGAGCTTTCTGCAGTTGGCAAGTATGTCCACTACTGGTGGCCGGAGATCCCGACCTGGGTCACGGCTGCGGCATTCTTCGTGCTGATCAACGCCATCAACCTGATGAACGTGAAGTTCTTCGGTGAAGCCGAATTCTGGTTTGCCATCATCAAGGTCGTCGCCATCGTCAGCATGATCGGCCTGGGTGCCTACCTGCTCACCAGCGGCAGCGGCGGGCCGGATGCCACCATCGCCAACCTGTGGTCCCACGGCGGCTTCTTCCCGAACGGTGTCAGCGGGCTGGTGATGGCCCTGGCGTTCATCATGTTCTCCTTCGGTGGCCTGGAAATGCTCGGTTTCACTGCTGCTGAAGCCGACAAGCCGAAGACCGTGATTCCCAAGGCGATCAACCAGGTCATCTGGCGCATCCTGATTTTCTACGTGGGCGCCTTGGTGGTATTGCTGTCGTTGACGCCATGGGACAACCTGGTCGCCAGCATCGATGCCTCGGGTGGCAGCTATGGCAGCAGCCCGTTCGTGCAAGTGTTCTCGCTGCTGGGCAGTGACGTTGCTGCCCACTTGCTGAACTTCGTGGTCCTGACAGCCGCGCTGTCGGTGTACAACAGTGGCACCTACTGCAACGCGCGCATGCTGCTGGGCATGGCCGAGCAGGGCGATGCCCCGGCGTCGCTGGCCAAGGTCGACAAGCGTGGCGTGCCTGTGCGTTCGATCCTGGTGTCGGCTGCCGTTACCTTCGTGGCCGTACTGCTTAACTACCTGATGCCGCAGAATGCCCTGGAGCTGCTGATGTCGCTGGTGGTGGCTACCCTGGTGATCAACTGGGCGATGATCAGCTATTCGCACCTGAAGTTCCGCCAGCACCTGGACCGTACCGGCCAGAAACCGCTGTTCAAGGCGCTGTGGTACCCGTACGGCAACTACATCGTGCTGGCCTTTGTGGTGCTGATCCTCGGTATCATGCTGATGATTCCGGGTATTCAGGTTTCGGTGTACGTCATGCCGGTTTGGCTGTTCGGGATGTTTGTGGTCTACATGGTCAAGCCACGCCGTCGGATGAATGCCGGTGGGGCTGCGGGTCACGTAGCCAAGTAAGTTGTTCGAGGCAGTATGTAGAAACCCGAAGCCGGGTGACTGGCTTCGGGTTTTTTTGTTGCCTGTCCCGGCCCTTTCGCGGGCATGCCCGCTCCCACAAGGTCACCACAGGCTTCAGGGCAGCGCTGTACCTGTGGGAGCGGGCGCGCCCGCGAAGAGGCCAGCACAGGCAAAAACTCAGATCTGCTCCAGCAACCAACCCCTGAATGCCCGCAAAGAAGGCAAGGCCTCATTCCTGGGTGGGTAGATCAGGTAGTAACTGCGCTGGCTGGCAAACGCCACCCCCGGGCTGTACAGCTCACCCTTGGCCAGTTCTTCCTCCACCAGTATGCGCGGCACCAGCCCGATACCAATCCCGGCCCGCACCGCCTGGATCAGGTGCGAGGTCAGCTCGAAGCTCGGCCCCAGGCGCATTGCCCGGTGCGGCAGGCCATGGTGCGAGAACCATTCGCCCCAGGCATGCGGGTTGTTGGCCACATTCAACAGCACCTCTTCACTGATCCGTGCGGGGCTCCAGCCCTGGCTGTCGGCCCCGGCCTCCGGTGGCAGGATCACTACCAGTTCCTCGGCATGCAGGCGATGGCAGATCAGCCCCGGCAGGTCGTGGCTGGCCACGCCGATGGCGGCGTCGATTTCGCTGGTGTCGAAGTTGATGGCTTCGATACGTGAATGAATGTGCACCAGCATGCCCGGGTGGGCGCTGTAGAACGCATGCAGCCGTGGCAGCAGCCATTTCGAGCCGAACGTTGGCAGGGTGGCCAGGCGCAAGGTGCCGACCCCCGACTGATACGCCAGCGCCTGCAAGGTGGCACTGCGGATGCGCCCCAGCGCCTCGCTGAGCTCGCGCTGGTAAAGGCGACCGACATCCGTCAGCTGTACCTGGCGGCCTTCGCGGCGGAACAAGGTGAGGCCCAGTTGCTGTTCCAGCGCCTGCACCTGGCGGCTGACCGCGCTTTGCGTCAGCGACAGTTCGGCGGCGGCGCGGGTGTAGCTTTCATGCCGGGCGGCGGCCTCGAATGCCAGCAGCAGCGACATGGACGGTGTCAGGTGGCGGTAATTCATTCATAAAAGTCATTGATAGCGGCAGGATTATCCGTTTGCCCCTGAAGCGAAACTACAGGAACATTGGCCTATACGTCATCCCTGCATGCATCAACCCATGCCGGAGCGACAGGAATCCCGTGAATTAGCCAATATCAAGAGGCCATCCTTCGATGATCGCCCAGCTGCCGACCGTTGCACCGAGCGCCAACTACCCCGAATTCCTCGAAGCCCTGCGCAGCAGCGGCTTCCGTGGCCAGATCAGTGCCGACTACGGCACCCGCACGGTGTTGGCCACCGACAACTCGATTTACCAGCGCTTGCCCCAGGCTGCAGTGTTCCCGCTGGATGCCGACGATGTGGCGCGGGTTGCCACGCTGATGGGCGAGGCGCGCTTCCAGGACGTCAAGCTGACCCCGCGCGGCGGTGGCACCGGCACCAATGGCCAGTCGTTGACCGACGGCATCGTCGTCGACCTGTCGCGCCATATGAACAAGATCCTCGAAATCAACGTCGAGGAGCGTTGGGTGCGGGTGCAGGCCGGTACGGTCAAGGACCAGCTCAATGCCGCGCTCAAGCCGCACGGGCTGTTCTTCGCCCCTGAGCTGTCCACCTCCAACCGTGCCACTGTCGGTGGCATGATCAACACCGACGCCAGTGGCCAAGGCAGCTGCACCTATGGCAAAACCCGTGACCATGTGCTGGAGCTGCACAGCGTGCTGCTCGGCGGCGAGCGCCTGCACAGTCTGCCAATCGACGATGCCGCGCTGGAGCAGGCCTGTGCCGCGCCCGGCCGGGGCGGCGAGGTGTACCGCATGGCCCGGGAGATCCAGGAAACCCAGGCCGAACTGATCGAAACCACCTTCCCCAAGCTGAACCGCTGCCTGACCGGCTATGACCTGGCGCACCTGCGCGACGAGCAGGGCCGCTTCAACCTCAACAGCGTGCTGTGTGGTGCCGAAGGTTCGCTGGGCTATGTGGTGGAAGCCAAGCTCAACGTGCTGCCGATCCCCAAATATGCGGTGCTGGTGAACGTACGCTACACCAGCTTCATGGATGCCCTGCGTGATGCCAATGCGCTGATGGCGCACAAGCCGCTGTCGATCGAGACCGTCGACTCCAAGGTGCTGATGCTGGCGATGAAGGACATCGTCTGGCACAGCGTTGCCGAGTACTTCCCGGCCGACCCCGACCGCCCGACCCTGGGTATCAACCTGGTGGAGTTCTGCGGCGATGAGCCGGCTGAAGTCAACGCCCGGGTGCAAGCCTTCGTCGAGCACTTGCAGGCGGATACCAGTGTCGAGCGCCTGGGGCATACACTGGCTGAAGGCGCCGAGGCGGTGACCCGCGTCTACGTGATGCGCAAGCGTTCGGTGGGCTTGCTGGGTAACGTCGAGGGCGAGGTGCGCCCGCAGCCGTTCGTGGAAGACACGGCGGTACCGCCAGAGCAACTGGCCGACTACATCGCCGACTTCCGCGCCCTGCTGGACGGTTACGGCCTGGCCTACGGCATGTTCGGCCACGTCGATGCTGGTGTACTGCACGTGCGCCCGGCCCTGGACATGAAGGACCCGGCCCAGGCCGCGCTGGTGAAGCCGATTTCCGACGCCGTGGCCGCGCTGACCAAAAGCTATGGCGGCCTGCTGTGGGGCGAGCACGGCAAAGGCCTGCGTTCGGAATACGTGCCGGAGTACTTCGGTGCGCTGTACCCGGCGCTGCAGCGCCTGAAAGGTGCCTTCGACCCACACAACCAGCTCAACCCCGGCAAGATCTGCACACCGCTGGGCAGTGCCGAGGGCCTGACCCCGGTCGATGGCGTAACCCTGCGCGGCGACCTCGACCGCACCATCGATGAGCGCGTGTGGCAGGACTTCCCCAGTGCCGTGCACTGCAACGGCAACGGCGCCTGCTACAACTACGACCCCAACGACGCCATGTGCCCGTCGTGGAAGGCCACCCGTGAACGCCAGCATTCGCCCAAGGGCCGCGCCTCGCTGATGCGCGAGTGGTTGCGCCTGCAAGGCGAAGCGAACATCGACGTGTTGGCCGCAGCCCGTAACAAGGTGTCGTGGCTCAAGGGCCTGCCGGCACGCCTGCGCAACAACCGCGCGCGCAGCCAGGGGCAGGAAGACTTCTCCCACGAAGTGTACGACGCCATGGCCGGTTGCCTGGCGTGCAAGTCGTGCGCCGGGCAGTGCCCGATCAAGGTCAACGTGCCGGACTTCCGTTCGCGCTTCCTTGAGCTGTACCACGGCCGCTATCAGCGCCCGCTGCGTGACTACCTGATTGGCTCGCTGGAGTTCACCATCCCGTACCTGGCCCATGCACCGGGCCTGTACAACGCGGTCATGGGCTCGAAGTGGGTCAGCAAGCTGCTGGCCGACAGCATTGGCATGGTCGACAGTCCGCTGATCAGCCGCTTCAACTTCCAGGCCACGCTGACCCGTTGCCGTGTCGGCGTGGCCAGCGTGCCGGCCCTGCGTGAACTGACCCCGGCCCAGCGCGAGCGCAGCATCGTGCTGGTGCAGGATGCCTTCACCCGCTATTTCGAGACCCCGCTGCTCTCAGCCTTCATCGACCTGGCCCACCGCCTGGGCCACCGGGTATTCCTGGCGCCTTACAGTGCCAACGGCAAGCCTTTGCATGTACAGGGCTTCCTGGGGGCGTTCGCCAAGGCGGCGATCCGTAACGCTACCCAGCTCAAGGCCCTGGCCGACTGCGGCGTGCCACTGGTGGGGCTGGACCCGGCGATGACCCTGGTGTACCGCCAGGAGTACCAGAAAGTGCCGGGGCTGGACGGTTGCCCGAAGGTGCTGTTGCCGCAGGAATGGCTGATGGACGTGCTGCCCGAGCAGGCGCCGACCGCACCGGGCAACTTCCGCCTGATGGCGCACTGCACCGAGAAGACTAACGTGCCGGCCAGTACCAAACAGTGGGAGCAGGTGTTTGCCCGCCTGGGCCTGAAGCTGGTGACCGAGGCGACGGGTTGCTGTGGTATGTCGGGGACCTACGGCCACGAGGCGCGTAACCAGGAGACTTCGCGGACCATCTTCGAGCAAAGCTGGGCGACCAAGCTGGACAAGGAAGGGGAGCCGCTGGCGACCGGTTACTCGTGCCGCAGCCAGGTCAAGCGCATGACCGAGCGCAAGATGCGCCACCCGCTGGAAGTGGTGTTGCAATACGCCCAGCGCTAGGTTTCAGGGCCTCGGGGGCTGCTTTGCAGCCCATCGCCGGCAAGCCAGCTCCCACAGGATCACCACAGGCCTGAACATTGTGGTGATCCTGTGGGAGCTGGCTTGCCGGCGATAGGGCCAGTGCAGGCACTGCAAGAGTCAGAGTTCTTGTACCTGATCTCGATGCTGCCGCACCTGACAGTGCAGATACAAGCTCAACACCAGTCCGCAAGCCGACGCACCCGCCGCAAACAGAAACATCGAAGCAAACCCGAACCCCGCCGCCACCGCGCCCACCAGTGGCCCGGTCACCCCCAGTGACAAATCAATGAACAGCGAATACGCTCCCACCGCCGCGCCGCGGTTGGCCGCCGACACCTGATTCACCGCCTCCACACCCAGCGCCGGGAACACCAGCGAGAAGCCAAACCCACTAAGCGCTGCCCCTGCCAAGGCCAACTCGGCGCTGGGCGCCAGCCACAGCATCAACAACCCCAGTGTTTCCACCGACAGGCAGGCAATCGCCACCCGGAACCCGCCAATGCGGTTGATCAGGTTGCCAAACAGCAGCCGCGCACTGATGAAGCTGGCGCCGAACAGGGTCAAGGTCAGCGCGGCATTGGCCCAGCCACGGCTGGCGTAGTACAAGGTGATGAACGTGGCGATGGTGCCAAAGCCGATCGAGCCCAGCGCCAGCCCCGAGCCATGTGGGAACACCTTGCCCAGCACTTGCAGAAACGGCAGGCGTACACCGCTGACGATGGGCGCAGCCTGCCTGGGCCAGGCCAGCAGCAGGCCGAAGGTGCACAGCAGGATGATGCCGAGGCCCATGCTCCACAGCCCCAGGCTCTTGACCATCAGCACGCCCAACGGTGCACCGACGGCCAGTGCGCCGTAGCTGGCGATGCCGTTCCAGGAGATGACCTTGGCGGTGTTTTCAGCGCCCACCCGGCCGATGCCCCAGCCAATCGCGCCCGCACCCACCAGGCTTTCGGCGCTGCCGAGCGCTAGCCGGCCGATCAGCAGGCAGGCCAGGCTCAGCCAGGGCTGGTGGGTGAGGAAGGCACAGGCCAGCATGAACACCCCGCTAAGCCCGCAGCCTGCAAGGCCATACATGACCGCCTTCTTGCTGCCGTGGTTGTCGATAATGCGGCTGGCAGTAGGGCGGCTGAGCAGCGTGGCGAGGTACTGCACGCTGATCACAAGGCCCGCGACCACGGCGCTGAAGCCGAGGTCGTTGTGCACATAGCCGGGCAGCACGGCCAGCGGGATGCCGATGTTGAGGTAGCCGATGAAGGTGAAGAGCACAATCGAGACCACTTGGGCACTGATTGCGAGAGACGAAGACTGCTGCTTGGGCATGAGGGGTCCTGAAGCGGTAAAGCGAGTAACGGCTGATCATAGCCTTGTACAGGGTTCTGTGGATGAAGGTTTGCACGCGGGGTGACTGCGGCAGGTTTGGCCGCTGTCACCCAGCCGGAGGCAATCAGCCGTTGTTGTATGGCAGCAACCAGCTCACGCTGAAGTCGGCATCTGGATAATCGAGGCGCAAGCGAGGCAGTACGTAGCCACCACAGGAGCGGCACGTGTCCATCAGGGTGAAAACCTTGATGCTGGCCACATCGCTGCTCTGGGTGAGCAAGTCCTGGTTGATCGTGGAGGCGATCAGGCGCTCGGAATCCAGGTGGCGGCGATGGTTCTTGATCGTCAGCCAGTTGGCCCGACGCAGGACGGGCAGATGGGTGAAGCGTGGGTCCGGGAGTAAGTCATGCATGCGTGCGCGTGCATCGATGTATTCAATGTGAGGTTGCGTGGTACCAGGAGGGGACTCGATCATGATCCTCTGCCTGGCCTTGCCGCCGGACAACGAGAAATACACACGGCGCTCGCCGTTTCTGAGTGTGACTGTGGCGAAGGCGAAGTTGGCGCCTGACAGGTGTTCCCTCAATCGGCTCTTGCCGGTTTCAGTGAGCATCTCTGCGATTGTCATGGGCGTATAGGATGCGCGCACGCCTGAGGCCGGTAACAGCCGATTGAGCACACCGTTAACGTGCAACTGATCAACGGCGCTGAACCTGCCCAGGTGATGGAAGTCGGGAATGATGTGTTTGTTCAACCCGATCACATCGTTCAGTGTGAAACCGGCCAGGTGATCCTGCGCACGTGGGAACGTCAGGATGTTCCGTGCAAACTCGGGGTAGTGTGCCTCTTCCAGCGAGTCTAATGCCCGGCTGAATGCAGTCGGGGTCGCGGGTGGGCTTGTGCGCCGCTGGTAGGTTATCCAGTCCCGCAGGAGGCCGACGATGTTGTCGATGTCTTGCTGCAAGTTTGGCCTGGAGGCCACGATGCGGTAGGTTTCGCTGACATCGAGGTATTGGGCGATTGCAGCCAGGTCGGTGACCCGGGTGAAGGCCAGGCGTGAATGTTCTGACGGGACTGGGTAACGGGTTGGGGTCAGCGTGCCTTGCTTCAATGCTGTTGTCTGGCTGCTTAGCCAAGCGTCGAAGTCAAAGGGTGTGCCGTAGAAGATGCCGGTATCGGCTTCGACAACCAGCCAGTCGCCATCGAGGTGTTCGACACGTGCGCCGCGCAGCGTGCGCCGGTCAGCAAGGCCCCGGGTCAGCCTGCCCAGCCGCACCGTAGGGCAGTGACCGGTGAAGAGGGCGACTTCGCCGTGCGACATGTCGGCAGGCAGCCCGAACCAGAGTTCGGAAACCGGGTAACCGACCACACCCTCGTTATAAAAGCTGGGAGGGTTGAGCAGCCCCATCGCATGGGCCTCCTCATCGCTCAGCGGTTTGAGGATCATGTGCCCGGTAGGGCGAGAATGACCTTTTTGCGAAACAACCTCCTCCGTGTACAGCACCAACTGATTGTCCCGTACCATTACCTGCGCCACGCTGTCGCTGTTCGCGCCAGGTGCCCGGTAGGTGATCGGCTGGGGCTCGATGCGCACGCTCTCGAATGACCGGCTCACGTGCTGGCCGTATGCCGGGGTGCCTGCCTGATTGGCGATGGGCGCCAAGTGCAGGGCGATGCCCTGTGGTGGTGCATCGGGGTAGGGGCTTGGCTGCAAGGCCGGGTCTTGCGACCAGCGCAGGGGAGCCTGTCGCATGCGTTGGGCTGTGCTGGCAGATTGCCCTGTGCCGCGACGGTACGCGACACCGTTGACGATCACATCGACAACGTCCGGGTCGCGCCCGATGATTACGGGGTAGACGAACGGGTTGGAAGCCCGGTCCCACGCTCGGGTGATATCGTCACCTTCGCTCAGTAGAAGGCTGATTACATCGGGTTTCTGGCCGGGCAGCAATTTATGCAGTGGAACCGCTTCGGAAAGCTTCGCAGCGGCGTCCGCACCCAGGGTGCCCGTCCAGTTCTTGGGGGCTGCCCCATATTGATTGAGCGTGCTGGCTAACGGCTTGCCCTTCAAGTGCCTGGCAGCTTGCAGCATTCCGAGGCGCATGAGATGTGTTTGCCGGCCTGCTGAGCCGTAAAGCCTGGTGAGCGGCTTGATGACGCGGCCCCCCAGGGTGAATGCACCGCCCAGCGTACCGAGTGCGTCCAGGCCACAGGACAGGGCTTCTGCACCTGTGCGGACATCGAAGCAGCCCAGCCCGGGCACGAGGTTGGAGAACAGCTTGAACAGGTAGCGTCCCGTGCTGTCTTTGCGCCGCTCGGCAAGGAAATGTTCATGGGGCGTGGTGCCTTTGCCGCTGTTGTAAAGCGCATCGCGGTTAGCGAGGGCTACGGTTTGGGCGTAACAGCGCGCCAAGGCGTGCAAGCGGTCATTTGCCGGTGCATCGATCAGTCGTGCGGTTTTCGGCCAAGGGCTGGCCAGCCAAGGAATATCGATGTCGTTGTAGTCGCGGTACCGGAAGTCGAAGCTTTCGGCCCACGCTTCCCGTGATGTCGTGGCAAGGGTGTGGCGGCGCCACTTCAGGTGTTCGGGGAACAGTTCGTAGAGGAAGTCGCAGGCATCACCAGGGAGGTAGACGAGGATGCCTTGCGTCCCCGTTTCTGCATGCCAGTCTGCTTCAGGTGAGTCGCCGTAGCTGGGTACGGCGCCTTTGACAGGGCCGATGTAGACGGGCCACGTCACGCAGTGACAGCTCCAGGTGCTGTCTTGCAGGCGTTCCCGATCCGTTTGCGGAAGATGCCGTAGCAGGCGGTACATGACCTCTTCGTAAGTGGCTTGAGCCCGCTGGTACCAAGCCTGGAACTCGCGGTCGTAGAGCGCCGTGGCATCGGGTAACGTGCTGTGCTTGTAGCCAGCACCATGATCCAGATAAGCGTTGAGGTGCAGTTGCTTGTCCCCGTTGTAGTCGTCGGCGGCAAAACCCGCTTGGTGCAGCGCCTCTTTGGCCAGCGCGAAACGGTCAGGCAGGTCACGCAGGCTTTCCTGGTCCCAGGCGTTGAGGTAGTGGTCATACGCCAACTGGCATTGCGATTCAGGCCAGGGGCGAGTCTCTTCGAGAAACCCTTGCAATTGCGCCCACTCGGCTACAGTCGTGGCCATGGCGGTTTCGAACACCAGGTTGTTCTTTTCGGGCCACTGGGTGGCTTGCTCTGCGGCAAAGAACGTTACGGGTTGGTTTTTTTCCAGCAGCAGGTAGGCACCTTGGCGCAGGTTGGCCCACCGTAGATCGTGGTCATGGAAATAGTCGCCGGGATCATCGTCGATGAGCAGTTCCGGGGCAAAGCGGCGTATCAGTAGCTCGGCGGCAAGTTCTGCAATGGCGGGTGCACCGCCGAGATGGGCGTGCAGGCTATTGATCAGGTCGAGGCGAATCTCGCGCAGGTATACGTACTTGTTGTGTTCGTTGAACAGTTTGAAACCCAGTATGTGGCCTGGGCGGCGTTGGGGCGCAGGGTAGAGTGCATCAATCAGCGTTTGCTCCGCCAGGGCGCGGTACAAGGGGGCATTTTCGGGGGAGGTATCCCATTGCACCGCAGTCGCCAGGCGCCTTCCCAGGCGGTCGAAGGCCAAGGAGCCGAGCAGGGCATCGAGCACTTGTCCTGCCGGGGCGTTCAGGGCCGAACCGGAAAGGGCGATACGTCCATACGAATTTGGTTGCTTGCCTGCCTTGCGCTCACGCGCTGTGGGTGGCCGATACCGCAAACCTTGGTAGTAAAACGGCGCCTGTATTTCATTGAGCAGCCTTTCGAACAGGCTCTGATTGGGCGCTCGCTTGAATACATGTGTGGCCAGGGCAGGCAGGTCAAGGTAGTCATCAACTGCAAGTAGCGGTTGCCATGGGCGCAGTGGCGGCGGGCCGACCCGTTTGCCGCGTAGCAACAATGTCGCCACGACATAGGCGTTTGCGCGCTTGAGTTGGCTACGGTGGTCGAGTGTCTGGGCAAGGCTGCAAATTGCATAAGGCGCATCGAGGTGAGATTCGGGCCTTGGTTCAGGGGAGGGGGTAGCGCCCGTCTCTACGACAAGCTGTGCCGCCAAGGTCTCATAGAGCAGTGCACAATCGCTCGCAGTCGCGGGCATGGACGCGTCGCGGCCGAGGAACTGATTGAGGTATTGCCGAGCACTGTCGCTGCTCAACGCTGTAGCGAGGGTGCTTTCAAACGCTTCATCCGTGAGTGCTTTTGCAAACAGCGGATCCAGACCGAATGCCTGATCGAAATGATCGTTCAGCGAAGTGGCCAGGTCTTGCACCCCGGAAATCTCACTGATGGTGAGGGCATCGTCAGGCGTGAGTGCGAAGATTTTTTCTTTATCGGCAGCGCTGAGGTAGGACTGACTCGACATGGGGCCTCCAGTGTGTGGGAAGCATCCAGTCTGTCGCGTGCGTGTTGGGCAGGGTGGTAACGGGTTACCCCGTGGGATGAGGGGCACTTGGACAGTGTGAAAACGTGATGACGGGGGTAGCCCGCAGGTCAGCCGTTTTCACACTGTTGGAGGTTGCGCGATTTATTCCTGGTCAGCGCTGGATTGATCGTCACCATCCTGCTCGACGGCAGCTGCCGGTTCGGCGTGAACGGTCACGGATGGCTCTTCTGGGTTCAGGCTTGGGAAGGGAAGATTCGGGATTTCGTGCATCTCGTCGTTCCTCGCAAGTGTGAGTGAAAAGTCTGCGCCAGGCGCGGTTGAAGCTTCGCAAAGCTGGGGCAGGATACACAAGTCTGGATGACAGTTTGGTTTTTTTACCGTTCGTTTGTCGGTTTTGCGGGCGAACAGCGCACAGGCTTCATAAAAAAACGGGGCCGATTGCGGCCCCGTTTTTCAGCGATCACTTACGGCCTTCAGCCGTTTCCGCCACCTTGTCGGTGCGGGCGCACATGATGAAGTCGTTGCGGTGCAGGCCTTTGATCGAGTGGCTCCACCAGGTCACGGTAACCTTGCCCCACTCGGTCAGCAGCCCGGGGTGATGGCCTTCGGCCTCGGCGATTTCGCCTACGGCGTTGGTGAACGCCAGGGCGTGCTTGAAGTTCTTGAACAGGAAGACGCGCTCCAGCTCCATGTGGCCGTCACGTACTTCGATGTTCCAGTCCGGGATTTCGCGAATCAGCTCGGCCAGCTCTTCGTCGGTGACTTTTGGCGCGTCAGCGCGGCAGGCTTCGCAATGGGCTTGGTTCAAGGCATTCATGGGTGTTTTCCGGTTCGAGTTGTTATCGGCAAGGTCGCTCAGGCAGCGACCTTGGGTGGAAACTTCGGTGCGTGCAGGCCCAGCTGCATGGCCTTGTGGACCATGCCCATGATGTCTTCGTGGGCCAGGTCGAACAGGCACTTCATGTTGGGGAGCACGAAATACAGCGGCTGCAGGATGTCGATACGGTACGGGGTACGCATGGCTTCGATCGGGTCGAAGGCCTGGTGTTCAGGCTCGCCAGACAAACTGTAGACGGTCTCTTTCGGTGACGAGAGGATGCCGCCGCCATAGATCTTGCGGCCTTGGGCGGTTTCCATCAGGCCAAACTCGATGGTCATCCAGTACAGGCGCGCCAGGTACACGCGTTGTTCCTTGGTTGCCGCCAGGCCGAGCTTGCCGTAGGTGTGGGTGAATTCGGCGAACCATGGGTTGGTCAGCAGCGGGCAGTGGCCGAAAATCTCGTGGAAGATATCGGGCTCTTGCAGGTAGTCCAGCTCTTCCGGGGTGCGGATGAACGTGGCGACCGGGAAGCGTTTGCTGGCCAGCAATTCGAAGAAGGTCTGGAAGGGAATCAGCGCCGGAACCCGGGCAACCTGCCAGCCGGTGGTGGCGCCCAGCACCTTGTTGATCTCGCCCAGTTGCGGGATACGGTCATGGGGCAGCTTGAGCTGGTCGATGCCGTCCAGGTATTCCTGGCACGCGCGGCCTTCGATCACTTTCAGCTGACGGGTGATCAGGGTGTTCCATACCGCATGCTCTTGCTGCGGGTAATCGATAAAACCATGCGCATCGGGCTCGCGTGCCACGTAGTGCGTCTGTTTCATGAGGCTCTCCTGGTGAGGGCTTTTCTTGTTATGTGCAGGACATGCCTAAGGAATATCCCTTCACTGGCCGTTTTGCACGGGTGCAAGCCGCTGTCGCGCCAGCGGTTGAAGCGGATTTCGTAACGATAATTTTACAAAAGAGCCCGGGTGTCGGAAAATTCGGGGCATACGGCTGATGGTTGCGCTGTTTTTGTCAGCTTATCTTTACGACTTTTCCGCGCGATGTTGAAAAACATTGGCGCTTCGAGAGCCCTCATGCGTATCAAAGTGCACTGCCAGAACCGCATTGGCATCCTGCGCGACATCCTCAACCTGCTGGTGGAGTACGGCATCAACGTGCTGCGGGGCGAGGTGGGCGGTGACCATGGCAATGCCATCTACCTGCACTGCCCGAACCTGATCAACCTGCAGTTCCAGGCCTTGCGGCCGAAGTTCGAGGCGATTGCCGGGGTATTTGGCGTCAAGCGCGTGGGCCTGATGCCCAGCGAACGTCGGCACATGGAGCTGAATGCCTTGCTCGGGGCGCTGGACTTCCCGGTGCTGTCGATCGACATGGGCGGCAGCATCGTCGCCGCCAACCGCACGGCAGCGCAGTTGCTGGGGGTGCGCGTGGATGAGGTGCCGGGCATGCCGCTGGCGCGCTATGTGGAAGACTTCGATCTGCCGGAGTTGGTGCGGGCCAACAAGTCGCGCATCAATGGCCTGCGTATCAAGGTCAAAGGTGATGTGTTCCTGGCGGATATCGCACCGCTGCAGTCCGAGCACGACGACAGCGAGGCGTTGGCTGGCGCCGTGCTCACCCTGCACCGTGCCGACCGCATTGGCGAACGCATCTACAACGTGCGCAAGCAGGAACTGCGCGGCTTCGACAGCATCTTCCAAAGCTCGCGGGTGATGGCCGCCGTGGTGCGCGAGGCTCGCCGCATGGCGCCGCTGGATGCGCCGCTGCTGATCGAGGGTGAGACCGGCACCGGCAAAGAGCTGCTGGCACGCGCCTGCCACCTGGCCAGCCCCCGTGGGCAGTCGCCGCTGATGGCGCTCAATTGCGCCGGCTTGCCCGAGTCGATGGCCGAAACCGAGCTGTTCGGTTACGGCCCCGGGGCATTCGAAGGGGCGCGGGCAGAGGGTAAGCTGGGGCTACTTGAACTGA
This sequence comes from Pseudomonas sp. RV120224-01b, assembly GCF_003208145.1. NCBI lineage: Bacteria > Pseudomonadati > Pseudomonadota > Gammaproteobacteria > Pseudomonadales > Pseudomonadaceae > Pseudomonas > Pseudomonas sp. RV120224-01b. The sequence continues at coordinate 48,632 of NZ_QKMQ01000011.1, forward strand.
CCGCAGGCGGCACGCTGTTCCTTGACGGGGTAGGGGAGATGAGCCCGCGCCTGCAAGTGAAGTTGCTGCGCTTTTTGCAGGACGGTTGCTTCCGCCGGGTAGGCAGCGATGAAGAGGTGTACCTGGATGTGCGGGTGATCTGCGCGACCCAGGTGGATTTGTCCGAGCTGTGCGCGCGCGGCGAGTTTCGTCAGGACCTTTATCACCGCCTGAACGTGTTGTCGCTGCACATTCCGCCTTTGCGCGAGTGCATGGATGGCCTGGAAGGGTTGGTGCAGCACTTTCTCGACCAGGCCAGCCGACAAATCGGCTGTGCCATGCCGCGGCTGGCGCCGGCGGCGATGGATAAACTTGGGCAATACCATTGGCCGGGCAATGTACGGCAGTTGGAAAACGTATTGTTCCAGGCGGTTTCTTTATGTGAAGGCGGCGTGGTTAAAAGCGAGCATATACGTTTGCCGGATTATGGCGCGCGGCAACCGTTGGGTGAGTTTTCGCTGGAGGGCGATCTTTCGCAGATTGTCGGACGCTTTGAAAAAGCGGTGCTGGAAAGTTTGATGGGGGAGTTTTCGAGTAGCCGGGCTTTAGGGAAAAGGCTGGGCGTTTCGCATACAACAATCGCCAACAAGTTAAGGGACTATTCGCTTGGCAAGTCTGCCGATTAGTTGGGCTTTGCAAAAAGTGAAAGGGGCCCGCAGGGCCCCTGATTCAGAAGGTATCAGCCGTTAGAGCAGCCGTTCCCCATCACGCGGTATTCGAGAATGTGCTTCTGGCCCTTGGAGTCCTCGTAGGTCATGCGGGCTGGCACGACTTCGCACACGTTGGGCACTTCGCTCATGGAGATGACGCGGGCAATGTCCAGGTGCTGCGAGTAACTGTACTGTTCAACCGGAATCTGCTCGGCATCTTTGGCTTCGCCGGCCATTGCCGCGCCGCAAAGACTGCCAAGTACCAATACCAGTAAAGCTTTCATTTTCTATTTACCTGTCTAAGGTCGTGAGGGGGCACGCGGCGCTTATGGCGCCGCGAGTACTGCTAGTTTTAACTATCGGGATTAGAGGGAGATTAACGTTTGCCTTCGTGGGGGCTGTTACCAGTTGTTAATCGCCTTGCCGTTGCTGGCGAGGTGAATTTTAGGGTTGTGGCCAAGGCCGAAACAGTGGGTCTTTTGATAAAGTGTTTTGACAGAATCTGTAACAATCCTCTGGTAAAGCCCCCCGTTTTTTCGTGGTCAGGGCTGTAATCCGCATGCCAGAGCACTTTGGCGGAACGGGCGTACCAAATTACTACCAACGTCGAATGGCTTTTGTCGCTCTGGTACAGTTACAAACGGTTCCATACAAAAACAACTATTACACCGAGGTAACACAGATGAGTGCGGCTCCACTGTATCCCGTTCGTCCCGAGGTTGCGGCCACTACCCTGACCGACGAGGCCACCTACAAGGCCATGTACCAGCAATCGGTGATCAACCCGGACGGCTTCTGGCGCGAGCAGGCCCAGCGAATCGACTGGATCAAGCCGTTCACCAAGGTCAAGCAGACCTCCTTCGACGACCATCACGTCGATATCAAATGGTTCGCCGACGGCACTCTGAACGTTTCCTCCAACTGCCTGGATCGCCACCTTGAAGAGCGCGGCGACCAGTTGGCCATCATCTGGGAAGGCGACGACCCTTCCGAACACCGCAACATCACCTACCGCGAACTGCACGAGCAGGTGTGCAAGTTCGCCAACGCCCTGCGTGGCCAGGACGTGCACCGGGGTGATGTGGTCACCATCTACATGCCGATGATCCCCGAAGCCGTGGTCGCCATGCTGGCCTGCGCCCGCATCGGTGCGATCCACTCGGTGGTGTTCGGTGGTTTCTCGCCCGAGGCGCTGGCTGGCCGCATCATCGACTGCAAGTCCAAGGTGGTGATCACTGCCGACGAGGGCCTGCGTGGCGGCCGCCGCACCCCGCTCAAGGCCAACGTCGACCTGGCGCTGACCAACCCTGAAACCAACAGCGTGCAGAAGATCATCGTGTGCAAGCGCACCGGTGGCGACATTGCCTGGCACCAGCACCGCGACATCTGGTACGAAGACCTGATGAAAGTGGCCTCCAGCCACTGCGCGCCGAAAGAAATGGGGGCCGAGGAAGCGCTGTTCATCCTCTACACCTCCGGTTCCACCGGCAAGCCGAAAGGTGTGCTGCACACCACCGGCGGTTACCTGGTGTATGCCGCACTGACCCATGAGCGGGTATTCGACTACCGCCCGGGTGAAGTGTACTGGTGCACTGCCGACGTGGGCTGGGTCACCGGCCACAGCTACATCGTGTACGGCCCGCTGGCCAACGGCGCCACTACCCTGCTGTTCGAGGGTGTGCCGAACTACCCTGACATTACCCGCGTGTCGAAGATCGTCGACAAGCACAAGGTCAATATCCTCTACACCGCACCCACTGCCATCCGCGCGATGATGGCCGAAGGGCGGGCGGCTGTTGAAGGTGCCGACGGCTCCAGCCTGCGCCTGCTCGGCTCGGTGGGCGAGCCGATCAACCCCGAAGCCTGGAACTGGTACTACAAGACCGTGGGCAAGGAGCGTTGCCCGATCGTCGATACCTGGTGGCAGACCGAGACCGGTGGCATCCTGATCAGCCCGCTGCCGGGCGCTACCGGCCTGAAGCCTGGGTCGGCTACCCGTCCGTTCTTCGGCGTGGTGCCAGCGCTGGTGGACAACCTGGGCAACCTGATCGACGGTGCTGCCGAGGGCAATCTGGTGATCCTCGACTCCTGGCCGGGCCAGTCGCGTTCGCTGTTCGGCGACCACGATCGCTTCGTCGACACCTACTTCAAGACCTTCCGTGGCATGTACTTCACCGGTGACGGTGCGCGCCGTGACGAGGATGGCTATTACTGGATCACCGGTCGTGTGGATGACGTGCTCAACGTATCCGGGCACCGCATGGGTACCGCCGAGATCGAAAGTGCCATGGTGGCCCACGCGAAGGTGGCCGAGGCTGCAGTGGTAGGCGTGCCGCACGACATCAAAGGGCAGGGCATCTATGTGTATGTCACCCTCAATGCCGGTATCGAGGCCAGCGAGCAACTGCGCCTGGAGCTGAAGAACTGGGTGCGCAAGGAAATCGGCCCGATCGCCTCGCCGGATGTGATCCAGTGGGCACCGGGGCTGCCGAAAACCCGTTCGGGCAAGATCATGCGCCGTATCCTGCGCAAGATTGCCACCGGTGAGTACGATGCGTTGGGCGATATCTCGACCCTGGCCGACCCGGGCGTGGTGCAACACCTGATCGATACCCACAAGGCAATGAACCTGGCTTCGGCCTGACAGCGAGGCAGGGCCGTGTGAACAGAAAACCCCGCCCGGGCAACCGGGCGGGGTTTTTGCTTTACTGTTACCCGACATTCATCGGTAACTGTTCTGTCACCGGCCTTGCACACGTTCGGGGCGCGAGGAAACAACGCGGACCTGTTTCGGTGCGTTCATGCAGCCATTTTCTACAACGCGGCACGCTACACTTGCCGTAGTACAAGGCTTTGCCAATAATAGGCCCAGGAATTGCTAGGTCTATTGGTTCTATTTCTTGTGCCTTCGCATATTTTGCGCTGGTCGTCAACATCGCCCGCAGCGGTTTCAGGCGCTTCTGTAAGTAGTTGTCGCTTTGAAGAAATATCGACTACCGGGCTGTCGCTAAAATGCCACTCACTCGCTCGTGGTCTGCGACCTTGGTCGAACCCTGCGCGGCTCGCGTTGTACCCATTCGCATATCGGGCAGCCGTTACCTGCCTTGTATTGCCCCGTACCGATGGAGTTACCTGATGAAGAAGCTCGCACTGCTTGGCGCCCTGGCGCTATCCGTATTTTCCCTGGTGTCGCAGGCCGATGAAAAACCGCTGAAAATCGGCATTGAAGCCGCCTACCCACCCTTCGCCTTCAAGCAGCCCGATGGCAGCATCGCCGGTTTCGACTACGACATCGGCAACGCCCTGTGCGAAGAGATGAAAGCCAAGTGCACCTGGGTCGAGCAGGAGTTCGACGGCCTGATCCCTGCGCTGAAAGTGCGCAAGATCGACGCCATCCTGTCGTCCATGTCGATCACCGAGGACCGCAAGAAGTCGGTCGACTTCACCAAGCGTTACTACCTCACTCCGGCGCGCCTGGTGATGAAGGAAGGCACCACGGTCAGCGAAAGCCTGGATGAGCTGAAAGGCAAGAAGATCGGCGTGCAGCGTGGCTCGATCCATGACCGCTTCGCCAAGGAAGTGCTGGGCGCCAAAGGTGCCACCGTGGTGCCTTACGGCACCCAGAACGAAATCTACCTGGATGTGGCCGCTGGCCGCCTGGACGGCACCGTGGCCGACGCCACCCTGCTGGAAGACGGCTTCCTCAAGACCGACGCGGGTAAAGGCTTCGCCTTCGTAGGCCCGTCCTTCACCGACGCCAAGTACTTCGGTGACGGTATCGGTATTGCTGTGCGCAAAGGTGACAAGGCCAACGTCGACCGCATCAACGCGGCCATCGACGCCATCCGTGCCAACGGCAAGTACAAAGAAATCGAGAAGAAGTACTTCAACTTCGACATCTACGGTCCAGACTCGAACTAAGACGTCGGGTTTCACCTGTGCAATGGTGCAAACAGCAGAGGCTCTGAGGTTTGCACCATTTTTCATTCTTTAGGTCGAGGACCTCATCATGTTGAAAGGCTACGGGGCAGTCATCCTCGACGGGGCGTGGCTGACGCTTCAGCTCGCCCTGTCGTCGATGGCCCTGGCCATCGTGCTCGGCCTGATCGGTGTGGCGCTGCGCTTGTCGCCGGTGCGCTGGCTGGCCTGGCTGGGTGACCTGTATTCCACGGTGATCCGTGGTATTCCGGACCTGGTCCTGATCCTGCTGATCTTCTACGGCGGGCAAGACATCATCAACCGGGTGGCACCGCTGCTCGGCTACGAAGACTACATTGACCTGAACCCGTTGATTGCCGGTATCGGTACCCTGGGCTTCATCTTTGGCGCCTACCTGTCGGAAACCTTCCGCGGTGCTTTCCTGGGGATTCCCAAGGGCCAGGCCGAGGCGGGCGTGGCGTATGGCATGAGCCCGCGCCAGGTGTTCTTCCGCATCCAGGTGCCGCAAATGATTCGCCTGGCGATCCCGGGCTTCACCAACAACTGGCTGGTACTCACCAAGGCCACCGCACTGATCTCGGTCGTCGGCCTGCAGGACATGATGTTCAAGGCCAAGCAGGCGGCCGATGCCACCCGCGAGCCTTTCACCTTCTTCCTGGCGGTGGCGGCACTGTACCTGGTGCTGACCAGCGTCTCGCTGCTGGCCCTGAAGTATCTGGAGCGCCGCTACTCGGTGGGCGTCAAGGTGGCTGAACTATGATCTTCGACTACAACGTCGTCTGGGAGGCATTGCCGATGTACTTCGGCGGCCTGCTGACCACCCTCAAGCTGTTGGCGATTTCGCTGTTCTTCGGGCTGCTGGCGGCCATTCCGCTGGGCCTGATGCGCGTGTCGAAACAGCCGGCGATCAACCTGACTGCGTGGCTGTACACCTACGTGATCCGCGGCACCCCCATGCTGGTGCAGCTGTTCCTGATCTACTACGGCCTGGCGCAGTTCGAAGCGGTGCGCGAAAGCTTCCTCTGGCCGCTGCTGTCCAGCGCCACCTTCTGCGCGTGCCTGGCGTTCGGCATCAACACCAGCGCCTACACCGCCGAAATCATTGCCGGCAGCCTCAAGGCCACGCCCCATGGCGAGATCGAGGCGGCCAAGGCCATGGGCATGTCGCGCATGAAAATGTACCGGCGCATCCTGCTGCCCTCGGCCCTGCGCCGGGCGCTGCCGCAGTACAGCAACGAAGTGATCATGATGCTGCAAACCACCAGCCTGGCGTCGATCGTCACCCTGATCGACATCACCGGTGCCGCACGCACGGTCAACGCCCAGTACTACCTGCCTTTCGAGGCCTACATCACGGCGGGCGTGTTCTACCTGTGCCTGACCTTCATCCTGGTGCGCCTGTTCAAGATGGCCGAACGCCGCTGGCTCGGCTACCTGGCGCCGCGCAAGCACTGACCGCTCTGTGAGAATCGACAGCATGTACAAACTCGAAGTCCAAGACCTGCACAAGCGCTACGGCAGCCACGAAGTGCTCAAGGGCGTGTCGCTGGCGGCCAAGGCCGGCGACGTCATCAGCATCATCGGCTCCAGTGGTTCGGGCAAGTCGACCTTCCTGCGCTGCATCAACCTGCTGGAGCAGCCGCACGCGGGCAAGATCCTGCTCAACAACGAAGAGCTCAAGCTGGTGGCCGGCAAGGACGGCGCGCTGAAGGCTGCCGACCCGCGTCAGTTGCAGCGCATGCGCTCGCGCCTGTCGATGGTGTTCCAGCACTTCAACCTGTGGTCGCACATGACCGCACTGGAAAACATCATCGAAGCGCCGGTGCATGTGTTGGGTGTGAACAAGAAGGAAGCGCTGGAAAAGGCCGAGCATTACCTGGCCAAGGTGGGTGTTGCGCACCGCAAGGACGCCTTCCCCGGGCATATGTCGGGGGGCGAGCAACAACGTGTGGCAATTGCCCGCGCACTGGCCATGGAGCCGGAGGTTATGCTGTTCGACGAACCGACCTCGGCACTGGACCCTGAACTGGTGGGCGATGTGCTCAAGGTGATGCAGGCGCTGGCCCAGGAAGGCCGCACCATGGTGGTGGTGACCCACGAAATGGGCTTTGCCCGTGAGGTGTCCAACCAGTTGGTGTTCCTGCACAAAGGCCTGGTGGAAGAAACCGGCTGCCCGCGTGAAGTGCTGGCCAACCCGCAGTCGGAGCGCCTGAAGCAGTTCCTCTCCGGCAGCCTGAAGTAAAAGCTGCATTTTTGCACCAGAATAGGGCATGCTGCGCGGCGAGCGCAGCCTGACCCGGCGCACAGACTCGAACGACCTCAGGTTTCGGACCGCACCCTATGACCACCCAGCGAATCGGTTTTCTCATCTGGCCCAGCACCAGGCCCTTGACCCTGGCGCTGGCCGAGGAAGTGTTGCTGGTGGCGCAGCGGGTGCACCCGGATGTGGTCTACGAAATGGCCTTCCTGCAGGCGGAGCCGGCGCAAGAGAGTGGCTGGCGCCTGCCGGGCGAGCCGTGGACTGGTCGCCTGGAGGGGTGCCACAAGCTGTTTCTGGTTGCTGACGAGCCGCCTGCGGCAGTAGGGGCAGCCTTGTCGGCTGCCCTCAAGCAGCAGGCGCGCAGCGGTTGCATGATCGGTGGCCTGTCTGCCGGGGTTTATCCTCTGGCGATGCTGGGCTTGCTCGACGGTTATCGTGCTGCCGTGCACTGGCGCTGGCAGGATGATTTTGCCGAGCGTTTCCCCAAGGTCATCGCCACCAGTCACCTGTTCGACTGGGACCGCGACCGCCTGACGGCCTGTGGCGGCATGGCCGTAACCGACCTGCTGCTGGCCGTGCTGGCCCGCGATCATGGGGCGGAGCTGGCGGGGGCTGTTTCGGAAGAGTTGGTGGTAGAGCGTATCCGCGAGGGTGGTGAGCGCCAGCGCATCCCGCTGCAGAACCGCCTGGGCTCCAGCCACCCCAAGCTGACCCAGGCGGTGCTGTTGATGGAAGCCAACATCGAAGAGCCGCTGACCACCGACGAAATTGCCCAGCATGTGTGCGTGTCGCGCCGGCAGCTGGAGCGCATCTTCAAGCAGTACCTGAACCGCGTGCCGAGCCAGTATTATCTGGAGCTGCGGCTGAACAAGGCGCGGCAGATGCTGATGCAGACCAGCAAGTCGATCATCCAGATCGGGTTGTCTTGTGGCTTCTCGTCGGGGCCGCATTTTTCCAGTGCTTACCGCAACTTCTTTGGCGCGACGCCGCGAGAAGATCGTAACCAGCGGCGTAGCAGCAGCCCGTTTGAGCTGAGTTCGGCGCCTGCTGAAAAAGGCTGATATTCACGCTGCCTGTACTGGCCCTATCGCCGGCAAGCCAGCTCCCACAGATATGTCGCAATCCTCAGGGTCTGTGGTGATCTTGTGGGAGCTGGCTTGCCGGCGATAGGGCCAGCCCAGGCAACCACTCTTCTATATGTGAACACCCGTTCACCCAGCCCCCTCTCTCCCGTACACTGCGCGATTGCGACAGTGTTTGTCGCATTGCCGAAAACCTTGTCAAAACTGGGTTTTGCGCTGTAACAAGTTGTCGCTTGGCCGCAAGGACAGGCGCGGATCAGTCCTTACAATCCCCCCATCGCTCGCCACTTCCAGGCCAGCGTTCCTCTTCAGGAGACTCAGATGTCCGTTGAGCAAGCCCCGGTGCAACGTGCCGATTTCGACCAGGTCATGGTCCCCAACTATTCTCCGGCGGCCTTCATTCCTGTGCGAGGCGAGGGTTCCCGCGTTTGGGACCAGTCGGGTCGCGAGCTGATCGACTTTGCCGGTGGCATCGCGGTAAACGCCCTGGGCCATTGCCACCCGGCACTGGTCAAGGCCCTGACCGAGCAGGCCAACACCCTCTGGCACGTATCCAACGTGTTCACCAACGAGCCGGCCCTGCGCCTGGCCCATAAACTGGTGGATGCCACCTTTGCCGACCGGGCATTCTTCTGCAACTCCGGCGCCGAATCCAACGAGGCCGCTTTCAAGCTGGCCCGTCGCGTTGCGCATGACCGCTTCGGCCCGGAAAAACACGAAATCATCGCCACCGTGAACAGCTTCCACGGCCGCACCCTGTTTACCGTCAGCGTCGGTGGCCAGCCGAAGTACTCCGATGGTTTCGGCCCGAAGATCACCGGCATCAGCCACGTGCCCTACAACGACCTGGAAGCGCTGAAGGCACAGATTTCCGACAAGACCTGCGCCGTGGTGATCGAGCCGATCCAGGGCGAGAGCGGCGTGGTGCCGGCCGACAAGGCCTACCTGGAAGGCGCGCGCAAGCTGTGCGACGAGCACAACGCCCTGCTGATCTTCGACGAAGTGCAAACCGGCGTGGGCCGTACCGGTTCGCTGTATGCCTACCAGCACTACGGCGTGACGCCAGACATCCTGACCAGCGCCAAGAGCCTGGGCGGCGGCTTCCCGATCGGCGCCATGCTGACCACCACCGAGCTGGCCAAACACCTGGCCGTCGGCACCCACGGCACCACCTATGGCGGCAACCCGCTGGGCTGCGCCGTTGCCTGTGCCGTGCTGGATGTGGTCAACACCCCGGAAACCCTGGCCGGCATCAAGGCCAAGCACGCACGCTTCAAGACCCGTCTGGAACAGATTGGCCAGAAGTACAACCTGTTCAGCCAGGTACGTGGCGTTGGCCTGCTGCTGGGCTGCGTGCTGACCGAAGCCTGGCAAGGCAAGGCCAAGGACGTACTCAACGCTGCCGAAAAAGAAGGCGTGATGGTGCTGCAGGCCGGCCCGGACGTGGTTCGCTTTGCGCCAAGCCTGGTGGTTGAAGACGCCGACATCGATGAAGGCCTGAACCGCTTCGAGCGCGCCGTGGCCACCCTGACCAAAGGCTGATCCGCCTGCGGCCACTTCGCCGGCCCCAGCCATGGCTGAGCCGGGCCGGCGATACCCGATTCCAGTGCAGGTGCCCGTGCGCCTGCCGTTTTTCCGTGCCGCCGTAAGCGGCCCGTATTCCAAAGGAGTGACACCATGCTGGTGATGCGCCCCGCGCAAATGGCTGATCTGAACGAAGTGCAGCGCATGGCTGCAGACAGCCCCATTGGTGTCACCTCGCTGCCGGACGACGCTGCTCGCCTGGGCGACAAGATCGCCGCTTCCGAGACTTCCTTCGCCGCCGAGGTCATCTTCAACGGTGAAGAAAGCTACTTCTTCGTGCTCGAAGACAGCGAAACCGGCAAGCTGGCCGGCTGCTCGGCCATTGTGGCGTCGGCGGGCTACTCCGAGCCGTTCTACAGCTTCCGCAACGAAACCTTCGTGCATGCCTCGCGCGAGCTGAAGATTCACAACAAGATTCACGTGCTGTCGCTGTGTCATGACCTGACCGGCAACAGCCTGTTGACCAGCTTCTATGTATTGCCAGAGCTGGTGAACAGTGGCTGGGCCGAGCTCAATTCGCGCGGTCGCCTGCTGTTCATGGCCGCGCACCCGGAGCGTTTCGCCGACTCGGTCGTGACCGAAATCGTCGGTTTCAGTGACGAGCAGGGCGAATCGCCGTTCTGGGATGCCATCGGCCGCAATTTCTTCGACCTCAACTATGCCGACGCCGAGCGCCTGTGTGGCCTTAAAAGCCGCACCTTCCTCGCCGAACTGATGCCGCACTACCCGATCTATGTGCCGCTGCTGCCTGATGAAGCGCAGGAAGCCATGGGCCAGGTGCACCCGCGCGCGCAGATCACCTTCGACATCCTCATGCGCGAAGGCTTCGAGACCGAGCACTACATCGACATCTTCGACGGCGGCCCGACCTTGCATGCGCGTACCTCGGGCATTCGCTCGATCGCTCAGAGCCGGGTAGTGCCGGTGAAAATCGAAGAAGCGCCAGCCAAGGGCGGGCGCCCGTACCTGGTCTGCAACGGCCAGCTCCAGGACTACCGCGCGGTGCTGCTGGACCTCGACTGGGTACCCGGCAAACCGGTAAGCCTGAGCGTGGCGGCAGCCGATGCACTGGGTGTGGGGGAGGGCGCCAGCGTGCGCCTGGTGGCGGTCTGAGGTCTGGCGACAGACGTTTCGGGATTGATGCGTTAGCAGAGTTTCGCGCCGGCCGATGCCGTCGCACAAGGAGATAGCATGATCGTTCGTCCTGTACGCAGCAGCGATTTGCCTGCGTTGATCGAATTGGCACGCAGCACCGGTACCACCGGGCTGACCACGCTGCCGGCCAACGAAGAGCGCCTGGGGCATCGCGTTGGCTGGGCGGAAAAAAGCTTCCGTGGCGAGGCCGAGCGTGGCGACACCGACTACCTGTTCGTGCTGGAAAACGACGAAGGCCTGGTGGTGGGCATCAGTGCCATTGCCGGTGCCGTCGGCCTGCGCGAGCCCTGGTACAACTACCGGGTCGGCCTGACCGTCAGCGCCTCGCAGGAGCTGAAGATCTACCGCGAAATCCCCACGCTGTTCCTGGCCAACGACCTGACTGGCAACTCCGAGCTGTGCTCGCTGTTCCTGCGCAGCGACTATCGCTCCGGGCTGAATGGCCGCCTGCTGTCGCGCGCGCGCATGCTGTTCATTGCCGAATTCCCCGAGCTGTTCGGCAAGAAGATCATTGCCGAAATGCGCGGCATGTCGGACGAGCAGGGGCGTTCGCCGTTCTGGGAAAGCCTGGGCCGGCACTTCTTCAAGATGGAGTTCAGCCAGGCGGACTACCTCACTGGCGTGGGCAACAAGTCGTTCATCGCCGAGCTGATGCCCAAGTTCCCGCTGTACACCTGCTTCCTGTCCGAGGCGGCGCGCAATGTGATCGGCCGTGTGCACAAGGACACCGAGCCGGCGCTGGCCATGCTCAAGCAAGAAGGCTTCAACTACCAGGGCTACGTCGACATCTTCGATGCTGGCCCGGCCATCGAATGCGACACCGCCAAGATCCGCGCCGTGCGCGAGAGCCAGACCCTGGTGCTGGCGGTCGGTACGCCGGGCGATGACGCCACCCCTTACATCATCCACAACCGCAAGCGCGACGACTGCCGTATCACGGCTGCACCTGCGCGGTTGGCCGCCGGCACCCTGGTGGTCGACCCGCTGACCGCCAAGCGCCTGCGCATGGGCGCCGGCGACAATGTGCGTGCGGTGCCGCTGTCGGCTAGCCGGGAGGCCCAGTAAATGACCACGCATTTCATCGCAGGCAATTGGCAGGCCGGCCAGGGCGAAGCCCTGCAGTCGCTGAACCCGGTGACCCAGGCCGTGATCTGGCAAGGACAGGGCGCCGATGCCAGCCAGGTGGACGCTGCCGTGCAGGCCGCGCGCCAGGCGTTCCCGGCCTGGGCGCAGTTGAGCCTGGAAGCGCGCATCGATGTGCTGGAGAAGTTCGCGGCGCAGTTGAAAGCGCACGCCGAAGCCATGGCCCAGTGTATCGGCGAGGAAACCGGCAAGCCGCTGTGGGAATCGGCGACCGAAGTCACCAGCATGATCAACAAGGTGGCGATTTCGGTGCAAAGCTACCGCGAGCGCACCGGCGAAAAGAGTGGCCCGCTGGCCGATGCCACGGCGGTGTTGCGGCACAAGCCCCACGGCGTGGTGGCCGTCTTCGGCCCTTACAACTTCCCCGGCCACTTGCCTAACGGCCACATTGTGCCGGCGTTGTTGGCAGGCAATTGCGTGGTGTTCAAGCCCAGTGAGCTGACCCCCAAGGTGGCCGAGCTGACCGTCAATTGCTGGATCGCCGCTGGCTTGCCGGCGGGTGTGCTGAACCTGGTGCAGGGCGCACGCGAAACCGGTGTGGCGCTGGCTGCCAACCCAGGCATCGATGGCCTGTTCTTCACCGGTTCCAGCCGCACCGGCAACCTGCTGCACCAGCAGTTCGCCGGTCGCCCGGACAAAATCCTGGCCCTGGAAATGGGGGGCAACAACCCGCTGGTGGTGGACGAGGTCAAGGACATCGACGCGGCGGTGTACACCATTATCCAGTCGGCGTTCATTTCTGCCGGCCAGCGCTGCACCTGTGCCCGGCGCCTGCTGGTGCCGCAAGGTGCCTGGGGTGATGCGCTGATCGCGCGCCTGGTCGAAGTGTGCAAAACCATCACGGTAGGTGCGTTCGATGAGCAACCGGCGCCTTTCATGGGGTCGGTGATCTCGCTGCAAGCGGCGCAGGCGCTGATGGCGGCCCAGGCCGAGCTGGTTGCCAACGGTGGCGTGAAGCTGCTGGAAATGACCCAGCCGCAGGCCGATGCCGCGCTGCTGACCCCGGGCATCGTCGATGTCACTGGCGTGGCCGGGCGACCGGACGAAGAGTTCTTCGGCCCACTGCTGCAAGTCATCCGTTATGCCGACTTCGATACGGCCATCGATGAAGCCAACAACACTCAGTACGGCCTGGCCGCCGGGTTGTTGTCCGACTCCCGCGCCCGCTACCAGTACTTCTGGCTGCGCAGCCGTGCCGGCATCGTCAACTGGAACAAGCAACTGACCGGTGCCGCCAGCAGCGCGCCGTTCGGCGGTGTGGGGGCCAGTGGCAACCACCGCGCCAGCGCCTATTACGCGGCTGATTACTGCGCTTACCCCGTGGCTTCGCTGGAGACCGCCAGCCTTGCCTTGCCGGCGACGTTGACGCCGGGCGTCACCCTATAACAACAGGTCACGGAGCCTAGCCGATGAAATCCTATGAAGTGAATTTTGATGGCCTGGTGGGGCCTACCCACAACTATGGCGGCCTGTCCTACGGCAACGTGGCTTCGCAAAGCAACAGCCAGCAGGGTTCCAACCCGCGTGAAGCCGCGCGCCAGGGCCTGGCGAAAATGAAGGCGCTGGCCGACCTGGGCTTCAAGCAAGGCGTGCTGGCGCCGCAGGAACGCCCGGATGTGGCCGCCCTGCGCCGCCTGGGCTTCAGCGGCAGCGATGCCGAAGTGATCCAGCGTGCGGCTAAAGAAGCGATGCCGCTGCTGGTGGCCAGCTGCTCGGCGTCGAGCATGTGGGTGGCCAACGCGGCCACGGTCAGCCCCAGTGCCGACACCGCGGATGGCCGCGTGCATTTCACCGCTGCCAACCTGAACTGCAAGTACCACCGCAGCATCGAGCACCCGACCACCAGCCGTGTGCTGGGCGCCATGTTCAACAACGAGAAACACTTTGCCCACCACGCAGCATTGCCTGCCGTGGCACAGTTCGGTGACGAGGGCGCGGCCAACCACACGCGCTTCTGCCGTGCCTATGGCGAGCCGGGCGTTGAGTTCTTCGTTTACGGCCGCAGTGCCTTCGACAGCCGCTACCCGGCGCCGCAGAAGTACCCGGCCCGGCAAACCCTGGAGGCCTCGCAGGCCGTGGCCCGGCTGCATGGGCTGAGTGATGGCGGTGTGGTCTACGCTCAACAGAACCCGGCAGTGATCGACCAGGGCGTGTTCCACAACGATGTGATTTCGGTGGGTAACGGCGAGGTGCTGTTCTACCACGAGGACGCCTTCCTGGAGACCGACACGGTGCTTGGCCAGCTGCGAGCTAAACTGGCCAGCAAGGGTGGCAACTTCCAGGCTATCTGTGTGCCACGCGCGGAGGTGACGGTTGAGGATGCGGTGCGTTCCTACCTGTTCAATAGCCAGCTGCTCAGCCGCGACGACGGTTCCATGCTGCTGGTGGTGCCGGAAGAGTGCCGCAACAACGAGCGGGTCTGGGCCTACCTGGGCCAGCTGACCAGCCAGGGCGGCCCGGTGAAGGAGGTCAAGGTGTTCGACCTCAAGCAGAGCATGCAGAACGGTGGTGGCCCGGCTTGCCTGCGTTTGCGTGTGGCGTTGAAGGAATCGGAACTGGCAGCGGTCAACCAAGGCGTTATCATGACCGCCCCGCTGTACGACACCTTGGGAGGGTGGGTCGACAAGCATTATCGCGATCGCTTGAGCGACGCGGACCTGGCCGACCCACAACTGCTGGTGGAATGCCGTACGGCACTGGACGAATTGACCCAGATCCTGAAGTTGGGTTCGGTGTACCCGTTCCAACGACAACCTTGAAGAGAGACTTTGCAATGACCGACGCCCTGCGCCTGATCCTCGAAGATGAAGACGGCACCCAGCTGGAAACTTCCTGCACCCGTTTTGCCGTGGTCTGGCAAGGCAAGGAAGTGTGGATTCAGCAGGACGGCCGTGGCCAGCTGCTGATCGGTGTGGATGTCGAGGAAGACGACACCGAGTATGCCAACCTGCTGCTGCGCCCGATGGCCACCAATCTGGTCAGCCTGCAGCTGGAAATGGAGCCGGCCGAGGTTGGCGAAGACGACGATCACGTCCACGGCCCTGACTGCGGCCACCACCACTAAGGAAGCCCCTATGCTCGCCCTTGGCAAATTGCTTGAGCTGACCCTCACCGATCACGAACCGGCCGAGAAGACCCAAGTGACACCCAAGGGCGCGCGTTTGCGCTGGCTGGGGGAGGGCGCGCTGGAAGTGCGCCCTGCCGAGCACGAGGACTGCGGGCTGGACTTGCTGTTGTCCGCCGGCATCCATGGCAACGAAACAGCGCCGATCGAATTGCTCGAGCGGCTGCTGCACGGCGTGGCCAATGGCAAGATCAAACCCAAGGCACGGTTGCTGTTCCTGTTCGGCAACCCGGCGGCCATCCGCAAGGGTGAGCGCTTTATCGAGCAGGACATCAACCGGCTGTTCAACGGCCGCCATGAGCTTTCCAGTGGTTTCGAGGCATTGCGTGCCGCCGAACTGGAGCAGTTCGCCCGGGTGTTCTTCAGCAAGCCGGGGCGCAGCCGCCTGCATTACGACCTGCATACCGCCATTCGCGGTTCGAAGATCGAGCAATTCGCCTTGTACCCTTATAAAGAGGGGCGCAAGCATTCTCGTCGTGAGTTGGCGCGCCTGGCGGCAGCGGGCATGGAGGCGGTGCTGTTGCAGAGCAAATCCTCCATCACTTTCAGTGCCTTCACCTATGAGCAGCTGGATGCTGAAGCCTTCACCCTGGAGCTTGGCAAGGCTCGCCCGTTCGGCCAGAACGAGCAAGTCAACCTCGACAAGCTGGAAGAGCGGCTGATCCGCATCATCGAGGCGACCGAGCCAGAGGGCGAGGGTTCGCTGGATGGCCTGCAGCTGTTCAGCGTGTCTCGCGAGATTATCAAGCACAGCGACAGCTTCCACCTGCACCTGCCCGCGGACATCGAGAACTTCTCCGAGCTGAGCAAGGGTTACCTGCTGGCCGAAGACCTGGCCGAGACGCGCTGGGTGGTCGAGGAGGAGGGTGCGCGCATCATCTTCCCAAACCCCAAGGTCAAGAATGGCTTGCGGGCCGGCATCCTGATCGTGCCGGATTCGGGGCAGCGGCTGGGCTGAGACCGCGTCGCCTGCGAAACAGGCGACTCGGTTTCGGATCCCATTCATGATGAAAACCTTTTAATTCACCGCCTGTTCCATTTTCCCTCCCCATCGGCGGTAATTGGCTTGCCAGTGGCGAAAGGCAGGATTTAGCATCCGGTCATGTCATTTTCGTTTGCATAGCCCGAAAAACCGTTCAAACGACGGTTTCTATCGTATAAACACACTGCATCGAGATTGCAGGACCGATATAATGCGGCCCTTTGCCGTCGTTTCGTCGACGTGTTTGCCCAAGTGGGCCGCCGTTTCCGTGGAAGAACCTATGAAAAGCGCAGAAATCCGTGAAGCCTTCCTTCGCTTCTTCGAAGAGCAGGGCCATACCCGAGTCGCCTCCAGTTCGCTGATCCCGAACAACGACCCGACCTTGCTGTTCACCAATGCCGGTATGAACCAGTTCAAGGACTGCTTCCTCGGCGCGGAGAAGCGTGCCTACACCCGTGCCGTCAGCAGCCAGAAGTGCGTGCGCGCCGGTGGCAAGCACAACGACCTGGAAAACGTCGGTTACACCGCGCGTCACCACACCTTCTTCGAAATGCTGGGGAACTTCAGCTTCGGCGACTATTTCAAGCGCGATGCCATCACCTTCGCCTGGACCTTCCTGACCTCGGACAAATGGCTGAACCTGCCCAAGGAAAAGCTCTGGGTCACCGTTTACGCCACTGACGACGAAGCCTACGACATCTGGACCAAGGAAGTCGGTGTGCCGGAAGAGCGCATGGTGCGCATCGGCGACAACAAAGGCGCCCCGTACGCCTCCGACAACTTCTGGACCATGGGCGACACCGGCCCGTGCGGCCCGTGCACCGAGATTTTCTACGACCACGGCGCAGACATCTGGGGCGGCCCACCCGGCTCGCCAGAAGAAGACGGCGACCGTTACATCGAGATCTGGAACAACGTTTTCATGCAGTTCAACCGCACCGCCGACGGCGTGCTGCACCCGCTGCCAGCGCCGTCGGTAGACACCGGCATGGGCCTGGAGCGTGTCAGCGCCGTGCTGCAGCACGTGCACTCGAACTACGAGATCGACCTGTTCCAGAACCTGCTGGCGGCGGCTGCCAAGGCCATCGGTTGCAGCAACGACGGCCAGGCCTCGCTGAAAGTGGTGGCCGACCATATCCGTTCGTGCGGCTTCCTGATCGCCGACGGCGTGCTGCCGTCCAACGAAGGCCGTGGCTATGTGCTGCGCCGCATCATCCGCCGCGCCTGCCGTCACGGTAACAAGCTGGGCGCCAAGGGCAGCTTCTTCTACCAGATCGTTGCCGCACTGGCCGCCGAAATGGGCGAAGCCTTCCCAGAGCTGAAGAGCCAGCAAGCGCACATCGAGCGCGTGCTCAAGGCCGAGGAAGAGCAGTTTGCCAAGACCCTGGAGCAGGGCCTGCGTATTCTTGAGCAAGACCTGGCTCAGCTCAAAGGCGACGTGGTACCGGGCGACGTGGTGTTCAAGTTGTACGACACCTACGGCTTCCCGATGGACCTGACCGCCGACATCGCCCGTGAGCGCGAGTTGACCATCGACGAAGCCGGCTTCGAGCGCGAAATGGACGCCCAGCGTGAGCGTGCCCGTTCCGCCAGCGCCTTCGGCATGGACTACAACAGCCTGGTCAAGGTCGACACCGCCACCGAGTTCCTCGGCTACGACGCCACCGAAGGCCAGGGCAAGATCATCGCCCTGTACAAGGACGGCCAGTCCGTCGACCAATTGGGCGAAGGCGAGCAGGGCGTGGTTGTGCTCGATCGTACGCCGTTCTACGCCGAATCCGGTGGCCAGGTGGGTGACACCGGTTTCCTGCAGGCTGGCGCCGCGCGTTTCGACGTGCGCGACACCACCAAGACCGGTGGTGCCTTCCTGCACCACGGCGTGGTCGCCAGAGGTGCGCTGGTAATCGGCTCGCCGGTCGAGGCCAAGGTCGATGCCGACGTGCAGCACGCCACCTCGCTGAACCACTCCGCCACCCACCTGCTGCACGAAGCGCTGCGCCAGGTACTGGGTGAGCACGTACAGCAGAAGGGCTCGCTGGTCGACAGCCAGCGCCTGCGTTTCGACTTCAGCCACTTCGAAGCGGTGAAACCGGAGCAGATCAAGGCCCTGGAAGACATCGTCAACCGCGAAGTGCGCAAGAACACCCCGGTAGAAACCGAACTGACCGACATCGAAACCGCCAAGGCCAAAGGCGCCATGGCGTTGTTCGGCGAGAAGTACGGCGACACCGTGCGTGTGCTGAGCATGGGCGGTGATTTCTCGGTTGAGCTGTGCGGCGGTATCCACGCCAAGCGCACCGGTGACATCAGCCTGTTCAAGATCATCAGCGAAGGCGGCGTGGCCTCTGGCGTACGCCGTATCGAAGCCGTTACCGGCGCAGCAGCGCTGGCCTACCTGAACGCTGCCGAAGAGCAGGTCAAGGAAGCCGCGCAACTGGTGAAAGGTAACCGCGACAACCTGATCGACAAGCTGTCGGCTGTGCTTGAGCGCAACCGCCAGCTGGAGAAGCAGCTGGAACAGCTGCAGGCCAAGGCCGCCAGCGCCGCCGGGGACGATCTCTCCAACGCGGCCGTTGAGGTCAAGGGCGCCAAGGTGCTTGCTGCCCGCCTGGATGGGCAGGACGGCAAGGCCCTGCTGGCCCTGGTCGATCAGCTGAAGAACAAGCTCGGCCACGCAGTGATCCTGCTGGGCAGCGAGCATGAGGGCAAGGTTGTGCTGGTGGCCGGCGTAACCAAGGACCTCTCCAGCCAACTCAAGGCTGGCGATCTGATGAAACAAGCCGCTGCGGCGGTGGGTGGCAAGGGCGGTGGCCGTCCGGACATGGCCCAGGGTGGTGGCGTCGACGTCGCTGCACTGGACCAGGCCCTGGCGCTGGCCGTGCCATTCGCAGAGCAGGGACTTTGAGATGAAGGGGCGGGTGGTCTAGTCACTCGCCCCTTCATGTTGGATTGTTTTTTGGGGCCCTGTATGGGCTGAGGCACCATTGAAATGGCGTTGATCGTACAGAAATTTGGCGGCACCTCTGTCGGTTCCATCGAGCGGATCGAGCAGGTAGCCGAAAAGGTCAAGAAACACCGTGAAGCGGGCGACGACCTGGTGGTTGTATTGTCGGCCATGAGCGGTGAAACCAATCGTCTGATCGACCTGGCCAAGCAGATCACCGATCAGCCGGTTCCGCGTGAACTGGACGTGATCGTGTCGACCGGTGAGCAGGTCACCATCGCCCTGCTGACCATGGCCTTGATCAAGCGTGGTGTGCCAGCGGTGTCCTACACCGGCAACCAGGTGCGCATCCTTACCGACAGCGCGCACAACAAGGCGCGCATCCTGCAGATCGACGACCAGAAGATTCGCGCCGACCTCAAGGAAGGCCGCGTGGTCGTGGTGGCGGGCTTCCAGGGTGTGGACGAGCACGGCAGCATCACCACCCTGGGCCGTGGCGGCTCCGACACCACCGGCGTGGCCCTGGCGGCAGCGCTGAAGGCGGACGAGTGCCAGATCTACACCGACGTCGATGGCGTCTACACCACCGACCCGCGCGTCGTGCCGCAGGCCCAGCGCCTGGAGAAGATCACCTTCGAAGAGATGCTGGAAATGGCCAGCCTCGGTTCCAAGGTGCTGCAGATCCGTTCGGTGGAGTTCGCCGGCAAGTACAACGTCCCGCTGCGCGTGCTGCACAGCTTCAAGGAGGGTCCGGGTACCCTCATTACCATTGATGAAGAGGAATCCATGGAACAGCCGATCATTTCCGGTATCGCCTTCAACCGTGATGAAGCCAAGCTGACCATTCGCGGCGTGCCGGACACCCCGGGCGTGGCCTTCAAGATCCTCGGCCCGATCAGCGCTTCGAACATCGAAGTGGACATGATCGTGCAGAACGTTGCCCACGATAACACCACCGACTTCACCTTCACCGTACACCGCAACGAGTACGAGAAGGCGCAAAGCGTGCTGGAAAACACCGCCCGCGAAATCGGTGCCCGTGAAGTGATCGGCGACACCAAGATTGCCAAGGTCTCGATCGTTGGCGTCGGCATGCGTTCGCACGCCGGTGTGGCCAGCCGCATGTTCGAAGCTCTGGCCAAGGAGAGCATCAACATCCAGATGATCTCCACCTCCGAGATCAAGGTCTCGGTCGTGATCGAAGAGAAGTACCTGGAGCTGGCCGTACGCGCGCTGCACACCGCGTTCGAGCTCGACGCTCCTGCCCGACAGGGCGAGTAAGGCGCTGCCTGGAAGGGCGCGGCTGGTGCCGCGCCCTTCGCGTTTCTGCTCGCCACGCAGGCCCTGTCCTGCCCTGTGTGGCGCGTAACCGGGGTCCCGTCGTCGTCCACGACTGGCCCTGATACCCAAGACTGTTACCCCTGAATGTTTTGCGTAAGGAGAAAGCTATGTTGATTCTGACTCGTCGGTGCGCCGAGAGCCTGATCATTGGAGACGGCGAGATCACCGTGACGGTGCTTGGCGTCAAAGGCAACCAGGTGCGTATTGGCGTCAGCGCCCCGAAAGAAGTGGCTGTTCACCGCGAGGAAATCTACCTGCGGATCAAGAAGGAGAAGGATGAAGAGCCAAGCCTTTAATTTTTTTGAAGTTTTTTTCAAAAAAAGGGTTGCAAAGGTGAAAGAGGTTCTTTAATATTCGCCTCGTGTTGCGGTGAGGTGGCCGAGTGGCCGAAGGCGCTCCCCTGCTAAGGGAGTATACCTCATAAGGGTATCGGGGGTTCGAATCCCCCCTTCACCGCCATTATTTGCGTAGGGCGCTGTAAACGGTAAGAACGCTAAGTCGTTGATTTTAAACGAAAACGTTCTTGCAAAAAAGTTTCAGCGACCTATAATGCGCGGCAAGACACGGACTCATAGCTCAGCTGGATAGAGTACTCGGCTACGAACCGAGCGGTCGCAGGTTCGAATCCTGCTGAGTCCGCCACTTTTTGAAGTGGCTATGCTTGCAAAGCTGTTTCAGTCAACCAGTGGTAACCTGGTCTAAAACTACCACCACGGACTCATAGCTCAGCTGGATAGAGTACTCGGCTACGAACCGAGCGGTCGCAGGTTCGAATCCTGCTGAGTCCGCCATACCCCATCAAGAAGCCCGCTCATTTGAGCGGGCTTTTTGTTTTTCTGCGCCAATGAATTGTTGGTGATGTCGATCTACGCTCTTCTGTAATGATTGTGGTGTAGCTTGGCGCCGCCGTGCGGCAACCCAAACAAATGTGCTTTCCCATCCACAACAACCGTCGCACTGATAGCTTCGAGCGTTGTCCTAGCTTTATCACGCAAACGATTGTTCTGGCCAAAAATTTAAGCGATCTGACAGCTTTAGCAGTGTATGATTGCGCCCGTCAGCCCCGCCGGGGCTTGTGGAAAACCACCATGGACTTACCCAGTAGTTACTCGCTAACACGATTCATACAGAAAGATCTGACCGATTGATTCTCCCGGCGTGCTCCGCTGCTGGGAGTGGAGTTCGCCTATGACTGAAGTAGAAGTAAAAAAAGCGCAAGAGAGCCTGCAGGATCGCCTGGCCCAGGTGGTCGAACTGCTGCAGCGCCAACGTGTGGTCGAAGACCTGACTCACCGCCAGGAAGGCGCGCACAACGACCTGGTGGAAAACCTCGTCCACCGCCAGAACCTCGTCGAGCTGCAGCGCAAGCTCGATGACCTGCACCCCGCCGACATCGCCTATATCCTCGAAGCCTTGCCCCTGGAAGACCGCCTGACGGTCTGGCAGCTGGTGCGCTCGGACCGCGATGGCGACATCCTGCTGGAAGTATCCGACTCGGTTCGTCAATCGCTGATCGCTGACATGGACGATCACGAGCTGTTGGCTGCCGCCAAGGAAATGGACGCCGACGAGCTGGCCGACCTGGCCCCAGAGCTGCCGCGCGACGTTATCCATGAGCTGATGGAAACCCTCGATGCCCAGCAACGCGAACGTGTACGTTCGGCGCTGAGCTACGACGAGGAGCAGGTCGGTGCGCTGATGGACTTCGAGATGGTCACCATCCGCGAAGACGTCAGCCTGGAAGTGGTGCTGCGCTACCTGCGCCGCCTGAAAGAGCTGCCCAACCACACCGACAAACTGTTCGTGGTCGATTACGACGGGATCCTCAAGGGTGTGTTGCCCATCAAGCGCCTGCTGGTCAACGACCCGGAGAAGAAGGTGGCGGAGGTCATGGCGACCGACCCGGTATCCTTCCAGCCCGAGGAAGATGCCTATGATGCGGCGCAGGCTTTCGAGCGTTACGACCTGGTATCGGCACCTGTCGTAGACAAGGGTGAGCGCCTGATCGGCCGTTTGACCATTGACGAGATGGTCGACCTGATCCGTGAGGAGAGCGAGAGCGAAGTCCTCAACATGGCGGGTCTGCGTGAAGAGGAAGACATCTTTGCTTCGGTCTGGCGCTCGTTCCGCAACCGCTGGGCGTGGCTGGCGATCAATCTGATTACCGCGTTCCTCGCTTCGCGAGTGATCGGGGTGTTCGAGGGGTCGATCGAAAAGCTGGTGGCGTTGGCTGCGTTGATGCCGATCGTTGCGGGTATTGGTGGCAACTCGGGTAACCAGACCATCACCATGATTGTCCGCGCCATGGCGCTGGACCAGGTATCGCCGGGCAATACCAGCCGCCTGATGCGCAAAGAGTTGGCGGTGTCGCTGATCAACGGCCTGGTGTGGGGCGGAGTGATTGGTGCCGTGGCTTTCTGGTTGTACGGCAGCTGGTCGCTGGGCGTGGTGATGACCGCCGCGATGACCTTGAACCTGTTACTGGCGGCGCTGATGGGTGTGCTCATCCCGATGACACTGGCCCGCTTGGGGCGCGACCCGGCGATGGGGGCGAGTGTGATGATCACTGCCGTGACCGACAGTGGCGGCTTCTTCATCTTCCTCGGTCTGGCCACCTTGTTCCTGCTGTAGGCTCGCCAGAACCAGCCACCCACAAAAAAGCCAGCTTACGCTGGCTTTTTTGTGCTCGCTTGCAGGCCTCAGGAGGCGTCGGCGGCCATTTCCACATCGTGAGCGATGAGGGCGACCAAGGCATTCTGCTGGCGGTGAGACAGTTGGCGGAAGCGCTGCAGCAACTCGCGCTCATGCAGGGACAGCTCAGGGCTGTCCAGGCGCATGCTCAGCTCGTCACCCAACGCACCTTCCTGGATAAGGCTCTGCTCCAGGCGCGCGATGATTTCGGAGTTCATGCTGCGATGATGGTTGCGCGCTACCTCGGCAATGCGCTCACGCATCCCGTCTGGCAGGCGGACGACGAACTTGTCAGCGGTGCGGCTCGAATAAATAGCCTGTTTCATTGGGCGCATATAAATTGACCGGAGTTTGGTTCAGGGGAAGCGGTTCTCAAATTGGCCGCACGGGGTGGAAGTACGACCGTGGCGACGACAAAATGTTCAACCGTCAGTGAAAAATGGATGCTCATCTTGCCTCATGGTCGCCGTTTCCTTGGCGTCAATTCTGTGACAAATAGTGAGCCGGATAAAGGCTTTATGCCAGTACCAATTATCAGAAATGAGCACTGGTTTGAAAAGTTTTACATGCTCCGGCTTGCCTGACCGTCAGTCTTTTGCCGTCAAAAACTGGTAAAACACAGCAAAAGGACAGGAAAACCCCTAGAATGCGCCGGTTTCCCTCCATAGAGCATAGTGGCTATGCAACATGACGCAAGCGACCGCCGATCAGGGACAGGCCGGCTGATATTTCTGGTAGGACCGTCAGGTTCGGGAAAAGATTCCCTGATCGACGCTTCGCGTGAGCGGCTGGCGGCCGCCGGGGTAGAGGTTGCCCGTCGGGTCATTACCCGCTCCGCCGAAGCCAAGGGCGAAGCTGCCCAAGGGGTCACGGCGGAACAGTTTGAAACCCTGTGCGCGCAGGGGGCATTTGCCATGTGCTGGCGGGCCAATGGCCTGGGCTATGGCATTCCCCGCCAGGTGGATGAGTGGCTGGCGGCGGGCAAGGCAGTGCTGGTGAATGGCTCGCGGGCTTACCTGCCCGAAGCGCGTCAGCGTTACCCGGACATGCTGGCAGTGCTGGTCGAGGTCAGGCCGGATGTGCTGCGCCAGCGCTTGCTGGCCCGGGGCCGCGAAAGCGTCGAAGAGGTTGAACAGCGGTTGGCGCGCAGTGCTCGTTTGCAGGTGTTGTCCGATCCTTCGGTGCATGTGCTGGACAACTCGACAAGCCTGGAGGCCGCGGTCGCGGCCCTGTTCGGGTTGCTTCGCGATGAAGGTGTGCTGCCGCCGGTGTAGCAGTGCCAGAAAAGGATTACGCGAAAAAGCCAGGTAGAGGCATGACAAACGCCAGCATGCTGGTTAACATGCTGGCCGTCCCGCTGTGCAGCGCTCGCTGCCGGTGCTTGCGTCTCAGTAGCTCAATTGGATAGAGCATCCCCCTCCTAAGGGGAAGGTTGCAGGTTCAATTCCTGCCTGGGACGCCATTTCCTGTTTCCCCACATGCCCGCCCTCCATCATTGCAACGCGCGATGGTGTTGTTCGTCTGCCTTGCTACCGGCCAGGCGCTGACGCATCACGAAGTACCCCGCCACCACCAGTACCACTGTCAGCACTGTGAACCAGAACTGGAAGCGTGACGCCGGTTCGAATGCCTGGGTGCCGATCACCGCCAGCAAGGCGAACAACGCGACAATGTTGGCATACGGGAACAGCCAGGCCCGGAAGGCAGCCGGATCGATCGCTTCATGGCGGGTTTTCCAGCGCATGGCCACGTGGGCGATGATGATGAAGATCCACACGACCATCACCAGGCTGCCGGTGCTCTTGGCCAAGGTCATGAACAGGTCGCCGCCGCTGACGAAGTGCACGGTCAGGATCATCGTGCAGATCGACAGGCTAAGCAGCAATGCATTGATCGGCACACCTTTGGCGCTCGTGCGCGAGAACAGCTTGGGTGCGTGCCCGCGCTGGCTGAGGGAGAACAGCATGCGCGAGTTGGAGAACATGAACGAATTCATCACCGACATGAACGAGACGAACAGCACCAGTTTCATGGCCACCGCAGCACCACCGAACCCGGCCAGGCTGAACAGCGAAACGTAGGGTGAGGCCAGGTTGGCCTTGTCGGTCCACGGCAGGCAAAGGATCAGGATCGACACCGAGCCTACATAGAACAGCATCACCCGCAGGATCACGCTCTTGATTGCGCGAATCACGTTCTGTCGCGGGTTTTCCGACTCCCCTGCAGCCACGGCGGCAATTTCGCTGCCGCCCAGCGAGAAGATCACCACGATCACGCCGGCCATTACCGGTGACAGGCCGTTGGGCATGAAGCCGTCATGGGCGGTGAGGTTGACCAGCCCGGGGGAGGGAATGTTGCTGTGCAGGCCAAGCAGGATCGAAATGCCCAGCAGCATGAAGATGACAATGGTGGCAACCTTCATCGCGGCCAGCCAGTATTCCACTTCGGCAAAGGAACGTACCGAGTAGGCGTTGCTGGCCATCAGCGTCACCAGCATCAGGAAAGCGCCTGCCCAGATCGGCAGCCAAGGTAAAAAGTCATGCAGGATCGCGCCCAACAGCACGGCTTCGAGGGTGATGGTCATCATCGACTTGAACCAGTACAGCCAGCCGACAGCAAACCCGGCCCAGTCACCGAGGTAGGTGTTGGCGTAGGTCGAGAACGAACCGGCATCCGGGTTGCGGCAGGCCATTTCGCCGAGCATGAACATGACCAGGGTGACCACCAACCCCCCGATGAAGTACGACAGGATGGCCGCAGGGCCCGCCGAGGCGATTAACGCACCAGACCCCATGAACAGCCCGGCACCGATTACCCCGCCCAGGGCAATCATGGTGATGTGCCGCTGCTTCAGGCTTTGTTTCAAACTGTTGGATTGCATTTCCTTGTCCTCTCTTATTATTGGGGGCCGACAACGTCCCCCTACGCAGGCACTGTCGTGCGCCTGCGTCCAGGCGTGGCAAATAGCTACCAGGCTGCCACCATGGACAATAAGGCCAAGGACCTCAAACGAATTCTGTGCACAACATCCTGCTGATTTTTCCTAAGGACTGTTGCGCTTCATGCCGCGCGGCTGACACTTTTCTCCTAAAGCCCCCAGTGCTTCAGCGCCCACAACACCCCCATGCCCACAACCAGCGTCAGCATCGTGCTGCGTGTGCGCCAGGCTACCAGCGCAGCCAGTACCGCCGCGGGTATCTGCGGGTTCGTCCAGTCGAACCCGGCATGTCGGTCAGGGAAGACCACGGCCGGCAACACCAGCGCAGCCAGTACACTGGCCGGCACATAGGCCAGTGCGCGGCGAAACAGTGGCGGGATGCGCAGCACCGTGTGCAGTTCGATGAACGACAGCCGGATGGCGAAGGTGCCCAGGCCGATCAGTACGAAGGTTATCCACTGGGTCGTTTCGCTCATGATGCGTTCTGCTCTGTATGGGCTTCAGGTACGGCGTGTTGTTTTTGTCGGCTCTCGATGGCCAGCCCGGCGATGATCCCGCCCACGGCACCGGTTAGCAGGCCGAGGTTGTAGGGCAGGTCAACGGCCAGCACCGCAAGCACGCCACCGGTCAGCGCGGCGCCGAGCATGGCGGTATTGCGAATGCCGGGTATCAGCAAGGCCAGGAACGACAACGGTATGGCAAAACCCAGTGACCAGTCTTCCGGAATGCCTGCGCCCAGGTACATGCCCGCCAGTACCGAGAGGTTCCAGCCGAACCACATGGTGATCGCCGTGCCGGCGTAATAGGGGTAGGCATGCTGGCCTAGCCCGCCTGCGCCCATTTTCAGCGTGCACAGGGCAAAGGACTGGTCCGAGAGCATGAACGCCATTGGCCACTTGTGGCGGCGCGGGAGGTGGCCCAGGTGTGGGGCCAGGCTGGCGCTGTACATCAGAAAGCGCAGGTTGATCACCAGTGCTGTAACCACCATCGTCACTGGCAGGGCGGCGTTTTGCATCAACTGCATCACCACCATTTGCGCAGAGCCGGAGTAGAACAGCAGGGTCATGCCAATGGCGTCGGCGGGTGACAGGCCCATGCCGATTGCCGTAACCCCGGTGATCAGGCCAAAAGGCACAATGCCGGAGGTCAACGGCAGAACGCTTTGTGCGCCCTGCTTGAATGCTTGGGTCGCGCTTGGGTACTGCATGGGAGTTCCTTGGAGGTGTTCGGAAGGCGCATGGACACCCTCACGTTAATGCGCCTGACAGTTGGCCACAACGTCAGATTTCTGGAATAGTAGGCCTAAAAAATATAGGCCTCCTACCGTGTATCTCGACAGCCCCACCCGGCACTCGCTCCAGCTCAATGCCTTGCGCGCCTTCGAGGCGTCTGCGCGCCTGGGCGGTTTCGCGCGTGCCGCACTCGAACTCAAGGTGACCCCAGGGGCCATCGCCGCCTTGGTCAAGACGCTGGAAAACGAATACGGCGCTGCGTTGTTTGAGCGCCATGCCAAGGGCGTACGCCTTACGCCCCTGGGTGAAAGCGTGAAAAGCCAGTTCACCGAGGCGTTCGATGCAGTGGAAGCTGCCGCGCGTACGCTACGGCGGCTGGCTGCGCCGCAGCGTGTGCACATTGTGACGTCGCCGGCCCTGGCGCAGTTGTGGATAGGGCCACGCCTGCCGGAATTGACCCGCTTGCTGGCGCCCATCGAGATCTCGGTTACGGCGGTGGATGAGCCGCCCAACCTCAAACGCAGCCCATTCGACCTGTGCCTGTTCTACACCGAAAAACCTGAGCGCTGGCAGCGCAGGATCGCCACGGAAGAAGTGTTGCCCGTATGCGTACCGGCCCTGGCAGAGAGCATCATCACCCCTGCGGACCTTGCCAATGCCCGTTGCATTGCTGACGTAGGCTGGAATGACTGGGCGGTGTGGACCGGCGCAGCCATGCCCGGGCACAAGTTCGTGGCCCGTGGGCCGGGCTTTTCCCTGTACTCGATTGCATTGCAGCAGGCCTTGCTCGCTGCGGGTGTACTGATGGGGCGCAGAAGCCTGGTGCAACGCTACCTGGACAGCGGCGAACTGGTGGCGCCAATCGACTGCGCGGTGCCTTTGGGCATGACCATTGCCGCGTGGCGATTACCGGGTGCCAAGGGCAACCAGGTGGTGGCTGCGGTGGAGGAGGCGCTGTTGCAGTTGGCTTGAGCCTTGGCTCTGCCTGTCGGATGGCGCCCCCGACAGGTCTCGTCGCCAATCCTCACACGTGGCTTACCGCGTCTTCATTGCCATCGGATGTGCCGTCTGCCTGGGAGAGCTGTTCTTGTGCTTTCTCCTGGATCCGGTTCTCGATCTCCTCTTGCAAGCGCTGAGCGATCAACTCGCCGACCTTGGCCTTCACCTCTGGCGGCAGGGCTTCGTACTGCGCTTCGGTCAGGCCAATTTCGCTCAGCAGTTTTTCCTTGATCATCTCGCCGTGCGATTTGGACATCAGGTCCTGAAACGCTTGCCTGGCACTGCTGGTTACTTCCGTGCTTGCGTCAGCGGACGGGCCGATGCTGGTGCCAGGGTTCTGCAGTTGCAGCTTGAGCTTGGCAAACGCTTCTTCGCGGGCGTCTTCGGCATCCTGCTGCGAGGTATTCTCACTGCCCTGTTGCGCCGTGGCATTGCTGGCCACTACCGGTAGGCGAAACTGCAGCATATCGCCTGCCGCCGGGTCGACGCCGCTGGTGCGTTGTTGCTGGTGGACTGCGGCCTGCCAGCCGAGGCCGTTGAGGGCGATAGTCATGAAATCCTCCTTGGAAATGTGAGTGGCAGGCGAGGAGGGGCAAATGCCATGCCAGTCGGGGCGGCGCGTAAATAGAGCGCTGGGGCTATTCCGGTCGTGGCACGGCGGGCATATGCTTGCCCGTCAGAGGCATGATCTTGCCGCCTGCGGCAAATTACACATTGTCGGCAGCCCCTTGACCGGAGCGCAGTTGCTGGGCATCATGGAGAGCGTCCATGAATCAGGAAACCAGGCCGGCCCCCGCCGGCTTCAGTGAACAGCAGTTGCACACGTTATTCGAGTTGATCAGCGATGGCATCTGGGACTGGAATGCCAACACCGGCTACGTCTATCGCAACCCGGGCTGGTACGCGATGCTCGGCTACGCCAGCCACTCCATGGCCAACTCGGTACTGACCTGGGAAAGCGTGATTCACCCGGAAGACTACCCACGGGTAATGGCGCATTTCGAGGCGTATATCAGCCAGCGCAACGAGCGCTACCTCATCGAATACCGCTGCCGTTGCGACGATGGCAGCTACCTGTGGATCGAAGACAGCGGCTACATCATCGACCGTAACGAAGACGGTTCGGTGACGCGCATGCTCGGTGCGCACCGCAACATCGACGCCGGCAAACGCCTGGTGGCGCAGCTGGAGCAGAAGAACCAGTCGCTGGAAGGGCAGGTGGCCGAGCGCACCCGTGAGTTGTCCTGGGTGAACCAGCAGCTGCAGCGGCAACTGGACGAGAACCGTGAGTTGGCCGAGCGCGATGCGTTAACCCGCATTGCCAACCGCTATCGTTTGGAAAAGGCTTTGCAGCTGGAGTGCGAGCGGGCGCAGCGCTTCCGCCAGCCGTTGTCGCTGATCGCCATGGACCTGGATGATTTCAAACCGATCAACGACCGCTACGGGCATGCCCGGGGCGATGCTGCGCTGGTGCGGGTGGTCGACAGCCTGCGGACCTGCCTGCGCGAACTGGACCTGTTGGCGCGCTGGGGCGGGGACGAGTTTGTCATCGTGTTGCCGCAGAGCACGCTGGGCGAGGCGCTGGATGTCGCCGGGCGCTTGCGCCAGGTGATGGCGCAACTGGAGCCTGTGGGTGAATGCCGGCTGACCATGAGTTATGGCGTGGTGCAGTGGCAGGAAGGGGAGGACCAGCATGCACTGCTGGCACGGGCTGACAAGGCGCTGTACCGGGCCAAGGGGGCTGGCAAGAACGCCATTGCCGAGTGAATTGGTTTGCCTGTACCGGCCCTATCGCCGGCAAGCCAGCTCCCACAGGTACAGCACAAGGCCTGAGGCCTGCGCAGTACCTGTGGGAGCTGGCTTGCCGGCGATAGGGCCGGTACAGGTATAAAAAAGACCCGCAGCGCCTCTAGGCGCGGCGGGCCAAATCGGCCTCGGCCGCTTCAGTGTCAGATATGCAGGGCGTGGCCCAGGGCACGCAGTGCCGCTTCCTGTACCGCCTCACCCAGGGTCGGGTGGGCATGGATGGTACCGGCCACATCCTCCAGGCGGGCACCCATCTCCAGCGACTGGGCAAACGCCGTGGACAGTTCGGAAACCGCCACGCCAACCGCTTGCCAACCCAGGATCAGGTGGTTGTCACGCCGCGCGACCACGCGCACGAAACCGCTTTTCGACTCCAGGCTCATGGCCCGGCCGTTGGCGGCGAACGGGAACTGCGCGACGATGCAGTCCAGGCCTTGCTGGCTGGCCTGTTCCGGCGTCTTGCCGACCACGACCACTTCCGGGTCGGTGAAGCACACGGCGGCTATCGCAGCGGGCTCGAAGCGGCGTGCCTTGCCGGCGATGATCTCGGCCACCATCTCGCCCTGGGCCATGGCCCGGTGCGCCAGCATCGGTTCGCCGGCCACGTCGCCGATGGCCCAGACGTTGTGCATGCTGGTCTGGCAGCGCTCGTCGATGGCAATGGCGGCGCCATTCATCTTCAGGTCCAGGCATTCCAGGTTGAAGCCCTTGGTGCGTGGGCGGCGGCCCACGGCCACCAGCACCTGGTCGGCTTCCAGGCGCAGTTGTCCGCCCTTGCCATCGTTGGCCAGCAGGCAGCCATTTTCGTAACCTTCGACGCTGTGGCCAAGGTGCAGGGCGATACCCAGCTTTTTCAGTGACTCGGTCACCGGGGCGGTCAGTTCGCTGTCGTAAGTCGGCAGGATGCGCTCGCGCGCTTCCACCACGCTGACCTGCGCGCCGAGCTTGCGGTAGGCGATGCCCAGCTCCAGGCCGATGTAGCCACCGCCCACCACCACCAGGTGTTGCGGCAGGGCTTTCGGTGCCAGGGCCTCGGTAGAGGAGATCACCGGCCCACCCAGCGGCAGCATCGGCAGTTCGACACTGCTGGAGCCCGTGGCCAGCAACAGGTGCTCGCACTGGATGCGCTGGCCATCCACCTCGACCTGCTTGCCATCAAGCACCTTGGCCCAGCCGTGCACCACCTTCACCCCGTGCTTTTTCAGCAGGGCGGCGACACCGGTGGTCAGGCGGTCGACGATGCCGTCTTTCCAGGCCACGCTCTGGCCGATGTCCAGGCGCGGCGAAGCCACGCTGATGCCCAGCGGCGAGGGCTCGGTAAAGCGCGAGGTCTGGTGGAACTGCTCGGCCACATGGATCAGCGCCTTGGATGGAATGCAGCCGATGTTCAGGCAGGTACCGCCCAGCGCCTGGCCTTCCACCAGCACGGTAGGGATGCCCAGTTGCCCGGCGCGGATGGCAGCCACATAGCCGCCAGGGCCGCCGCCAATGATCAACAGGGTTGTCTGGATAGTCTGTTGCATGCTCACTCCACGAACAGGCAGGCGGGTTGTTCGAGCAGGCCACGCACGGCCTGGATGAACAGGGCGGCGTCCATGCCATCGACCACGCGGTGGTCGAACGAGCTGGACAGGTTCATCATCTTGCGCACGACGATCTGGCCGTCGATCACCACGGGCCGCTCAACCATGCGGTTGACACCGACGATTGCCACTTCCGGGGTGTTGACCACCGGCGTGCTGACGATGCCACCCAGGGCGCCGAGGCTGGTCAGGGTGATGGTCGAGCCGGACAGCTCTTCGCGGCTGGCCTTGTTGTTGCGCGCAGCGTTGGCCAGGCGTGAAATCTCACCGGCATTGGTCCACAGGCTGCCCGCTTCGGCGTGGCGCAACACGGGGACCATCAGGCCGTTGTCACCCTGGGTGGCGATGCCCACATGCACCGCGCCATGGCGGGTGATGATCTGCGCTTCGTCATCGTAGGTGGCGTTGATCTGCGGGAAGTCACGCAGCGCCACGACCAGGGCGCGCACCAGAAACGGCAGCAACGTCAGCTTGCCACGGCTGTCGCCGTGCTTGCTGTTGAGCTGCTGGCGCAGGGCTTCCAGGGCGGTGACGTCGATTTCTTCCACATAGCTGAAGTGCGCGACCCGGCGCTTGGCGTCCTGCATGCGCTGGGCGATCTTGCGGCGCAAGCCGATCACCGGCACCTGCTCGCTGTCGGTGCGCCTGGCATAGCCATTGGGGGTTTGCCCGGCTGCGCTTTGCGGTTTGCTCATGAACGCGTCGAGGTCTTCGTGCAGGATGCGCCCGGCCGGGCCGCTGCCATGCACGTAACGCAGTTCGATACCAGCATCCAGCGCACGTTTGCGCACCGCCGGCGAGGCCAGTGGCTTGTCGCCCGGTTGGCGCGGCACGATGGGCGCTGCCTCGTGGTTGGCTGGCGCCTGGTGCGCCGCCGGTTTAACGTCTTTCTGTGGTTCAGGTTTAGCGGCTACCGGGGCCACAGGCGCTTCGGCCGGCTTGGCTTGCGGCGCATCCACATGGTTGCCGCTGCCTTCCACTTCGATGCGGATCAGCTCACTGCCGACCGCCATCACTTCACCGGGCTGGCCACCCAGGGCCAGCACCTTGCCGCTGACCGGCGACGGGATTTCCACGGTGGCCTTGTCGGTCATGACGTCGGCAACCACCTGGTCCTCGGCGATGATGTCGCCCACCTTGACGAACCATTCCACCAACTCGACCTGCGCGATGCCTTCGCCAATGTCCGGCATCTTGATGACGTGCGTGCCCATTCAGACCTCCATGACCTTTTTCAATGCCGCACCTACCCGCGAAGGCCCTGGGAAGTAAGCCCATTCCTGCGCGTGAGGGTAGGGGGTGTCCCAACCGGTGACGCGCTCGATCGGCGCCTCCAGGTGGTGGAAGCAGTGCTCCTGCACCAGCGACACCAGTTCTGCGCCAAAGCCACAGGTACGGGTGGCCTCGTGTACCACCACGCAACGGCCGGTCTTTTTCACCGACTCGACGATGGTGTCCAGGTCTAGCGGCCACAGGCTGCGCAGGTCGATCACTTCGGCGTCCACGCCACTTTCTTCGGCGGCCACCTGGGCCACGTACACGGTGGTGCCATAGGTGAGCACGGTCACGTCATTGCCGGGGCGGGTGATGGCGGCCTTGTCCAGTGGCACGGTGTAGTAGCCGTCAGGCACGGCGCTGTGCGGGTGTTTCGACCACGGCGTAACCGGGCGGTCGTGGTGGCCGTCGAACGGGCCGTTGTACAGGCGCTTGGGCTCCAGGAAGATCACCGGGTCGTCGCATTCGATCGAGGCAATCAGCAGGCCTTTGGCGTCGTACGGGTTGGAGGGCATCACGGTGCGCAGGCCGCACACCTGAGTGAACATCGCTTCCGGGCTCTGGCTGTGGGTCTGGCCGCCATAGATGCCGCCACCGCAAGGCATGCGCAGGGTCAGCGGGGCGATGAACTCGCCGGCCGAACGGTAGCGCAGGCGGGCCATTTCAGAAACGATCTGGTCGGAGGCCGGGTAGAAGTAGTCAGCGAACTGGATTTCCACCACCGGGCGCAGGCCGTAGGCACCCATGCCCACGGCGGTGCCGACGATGCCGCTTTCCGAGATGGGCGCGTCGAACACGCGGGACTTGCCGTACTTGGTCTGCAGGCCTTCGGTGCAGCGGAACACGCCGCCGAAGTAGCCGACGTCCTGGCCGTACACCACCACATTGTCGTCGCGCTCAAGCATGACATCCATGGCCGAGCGCAGGGCCTGGATCATGGTCATGGTAGTGGTGGCCATGGCGGTTTCCGGGTTGATGCTGTTGTTGTGGTCGTTCATCTCAAACCCCCAGTTCCTGGCGTTGGCGGCGCAGGTGGTCGGGCATCTCCTTGTACACGTCCTCGAACATCGAGGCGGCGCTCGGGATGTGACCGTTGGCCAGGGTGCCGTACTGCTCGGCTTCTTTTTGCGCAGCAATCACGGCCGCTTCGAACTCGGCCGTGGTGGCCTGGTGTTCTTCTTCGGACCAGTGGCCGATCTTGATCAGGTGCTGCTTCAGGCGGGCGATCGGGTCGCCCAGCGGGAAGTGGCTCCAGTCATCGGCAGGGCGGTACTTGGACGGGTCGTCCGAGGTCGAGTGCGGGCCGGCACGGTAGGTGACCCACTCGATCAGGCACGGGCCCAAACCACGGCGGGCACGTTCGGCAGCCCAGCGCGAAGCGGCGTAAACGGCGACGAAGTCGTTGCCGTCCACCCGCAGCGAGGCGATGCCGCAGCCCACGCCGCGGCCGGCGAAGGTGGTCGACTCGCCACCGGCGATGGCCTGGAAGGTAGAAATGGCCCACTGGTTGTTGACCACGTTGAGGATCACCGGGGCGCGGTAAACGTGGGCAAAGGTGAGGGCGGTGTGGAAGTCCGACTCGGCGGTGGCGCCGTCACCGATCCAGGCCGAGGCAATCTTGGTATCGCCCTTGATGGCCGAGGCCATGGCCCAGCCGACCGCCTGCACGAACTGGGTCGCCAGGTTGCCGCTGATGGTGAAGAAGCCGGCTTCGCGCACCGAGTACATGATCGGCAGCTGGCGGCCCTTGAGGGGGTCGCGTTCGTTGGACAGCAACTGGCAGATCATCTCCACCAGCGACACGTCGCGGGCCATCAGGATGCTTTGCTGACGGTAGGTGGGGAAGCACATGTCGGTGCGGTTAAGCGCCAGCGCCTGGCCGCTGCCGATGGCTTCTTCGCCCAGGCTCTGCATGTAGAAGGACATCTTCTTCTGGCGCTGGGCAACCACCATGCGGCTGTCGAAGATCCGCGTCTTGAGCATGGCGCGCATGCCTTGGCGCAGGATCTGCGGGTCGATGTCTTCGGCCCAGGGGCCTTGGGCGTCGCCTTGCTCGTCGAGCACGCGGACCAGGCTGTAGGACAGGTCGGCGGTGTCGGCAGCATCGACATCGACAGGGGGTTTACGGGCTTGACCTGCATCGTTCAGGCGCAGGTAGGAAAAATCGGTCTGGCAGCCTGGCCGGCCGGTGGGCTCGGGCACATGCAAACGCAGGGGGGCGTACTCGTTCATGCTTTTTACGCTCGCTCGGGTATTTGTTTTTGTGAGCTCTGAAGCGGCCGCCGCTGAGTACCGGCTTGTGACTGGTAAGTCAGCGTCCCCTACATCTTAGTGGTCCGGCAGGAGAATTTTTCTCTCAAGTTGATTGCCTTTGCCGAGCGGGGCAGATAAACATTCCGCATAAACACAAAAAACCGGTGATTTTGTCTCATGCGCAAACTCGATCGTACCGATATCGGCATTCTTAACAGCCTGCAGGAAAACGCCCGCATCACCAATGCCGAGCTGGCACGCTCGGTCAACCTGTCGCCTACGCCCTGTTTCAATCGGGTGCGGGCCATGGAAGAGCTGGGGGTGATCCGCCAGCAGGTGACCTTGTTGTCGCCCGAAGCGTTGGGGCTGGATGTGAATGTGTTCATCCATGTCAGCCTGGAAAAACAGGTAGAGCAGTCGCTGCACCGCTTCGAGGAAGAAATTGCCGAACGGCCCGAGGTGATGGAGTGCTACCTGATGACGGGCGACCCGGATTACCTGTTGCGGGTGCTGCTGCCGAGCATCCAGGCGCTGGAGCGGTTTCTCGATTACCTCACGCGGTTGCCGGGGGTGGCGAATATCCGCTCGAGTTTTGCCTTGAAGCAGGTGCGGTACAAAACCGCTTTGCCCCTGCCGGCCAATGGCATGACCTTGCGGGAGTAGCGGGCAGCACAGGTGCTAAAGAGGGTGCTTGATATTTTAAACACCCCCAGCCTATGTTGTTGTCAGCGCACAACAACAAGGACAAGCGTCATGAGCACCGCTCAGCTTCAGGGCATCGATGAAATCGAATGCGTCACCCCCGACCTCAACGGCGTGCCGCGCGGCAAGGTAATGACCGCCGAGGGCTTCCTCGAAGGCCGCCGCCTGCAGATGGCACGCGGGGTGTTGCTGCAATGCATCATGGGCGGTTACCCGCCGGCGAAGTTCTACGGCAGCGACGACGGCGACCTGGCACTGGTCGCCGAACCCAGCCAAGTCCATCGCCTGCCCTGGAGCAACGACGCCCGCGCCCTGGCCATTTGCGACGCCAATGAACTGGATGGTCGCCCCTCGGCACTGTCCACCCGTGGCCAGCTCAAGGCCGTGATCGCCCGCTACGCGGCGCTGGGCCTGGCGCCAGTGGTGGCGACCGAGCTCGAATTCTTCGTCTTTGCCCCCAACAGCGACCCCCAGCAACCGTTCCTGCCACCCGTAGGCATCGATGGCCGCCGTGAGCTTGGCCACTCGGCGTTCAGTATCAGTTCCAATAACGGCCTGCGCCCGTTCTTCAAGGAGGTGTACCAGTGCATGGCCGCGCTCGGCCTGCCGCGCGACACCTTCATGCATGAAATGGGTGTCAGCCAGTTCGAGATCAACCTGCTGCACGGCGACCCACTGCTGCTGGCCGACCAGACCTTCCTGTTCAAACACCTGCTCAAGGAAGTGGCACTCAAGCACGGGCTGACCGTGGTGTGCATGGCCAAACCGCTGGCGCGCACGCCTGGCAGCTCCATGCATATTCACCAGAGCCTGGTCGATACCAGCAGCGGGCGTAACGTGTTCAGCGATGAGCAGGGCCAGCCTACCGATACCTTCCACCATTTCATCGGCGGCCTGCAGGCCTGCATGGCCGACTTCACTGCGCTGTTTGCGCCCAACGTCAATTCGTACCAGCGGCTGTGCCACCCCTATGCTTCGCCGAACAACGCCTGCTGGTCCGAGGACAACCGTGCAGCAGGCCTGCGCATCCCGGCCAGTGCACCGGTCGCGCGTCGGGTGGAAAACCGCTTGCCCGGCGCCGACGCCAACCCCTACCTGGCCATCGCCGCCAGCCTGGCTGCGGGGTTGCACGGCATCGAGCAGCGCCTGCAACCTTCGCCGGCCATCCAGGGCGAGTTCGAAGTGCCGGAGCACTTGAGCTTGCCATGCACCCTCCATGCTGCGCTGGAGCGGCTCAAGCGCAGCGCGCTGGCGCGGGAACTGTTCGGCAGTGAGTTCATCGAAGGCTACATCGCCAGCAAGACCCTGGAGCTGACCGATTTCTTCGACGAAATCACCCCGTGGGAGCGCCGGGTCCTGGCGGCACAGGCCTGATCGCGACACGACCTGCACCGGACACGCCCCGGCTGCACCATTTTGCAGTCGGGGGCCTGCACTGACCGGCGTTTGCCCTTATGCTGCTAGCACCTACCGCCACCTGACCAGGGAGCATTGCGGGACGTATGCGAAATGTATGGAAGCCGTTTCAGTCGTTGTATTTCGCCGCGCTGATGATGTTGATCGGCTCGGGCCTGCTCAGTACCTACCTTGCCTTGCGCCTGGCGGCCGACCACGTCGACAGCCTGTGGGTGGGTGCGTTGATGGCGGCCAACTATTTTGGCCTGGCGGTGGGCGGCAAGGTTGGCCACCGGTTGATCGGCCGGGTAGGGCACATACGCGCCTATGCCACCTGCGCTGGCATCGTCGGTGCGGCAGTGCTTGGCCATGGCCTGACCAGCTGGCTGCCGGCCTGGGTCGGGCTGCGCATGATCGTGGGCCTGGGCATGATGTGCCAATACATGGTCATCGAGAGCTGGCTCAACGAGCAGGCTGACGTGAAGCACCGTGGCGCGGTGTTCAGCGGCTACATGATTGCCTCGTACCTGGGGCTGGTGCTTGGCCAGCTGATCCTGGTGGTGCACCCCGCGCTTGGCCCGGAGCTGCTGATGCTGGTGGCCATGTGCTTTGCCCTGTGCCTGGTGCCGGTGGCGATGACCCGGCGCATTCACCCGGCGCCCTTGCGCCCGGCGCCGATGGAGCCGAAGTTCTTCATCAAGCGTGTGCCGCAATCGCTCAGTACGGTATTGGGCTCGGGATTGATCGTCGGCTCGTTCTACGGCCTGGCGCCCTTGTATGCCTCCAGACAAGGAATGACGACCGAGCAGATCGGTCTGTTCATGGGTAGCTGTATTTTTGCTGGCCTGCTGGTGCAGTGGCCACTGGGCTGGTTGTCTGACCGTTACGACCGGGCGGTGCTGATCCGCAGCGTGGCAATTGGCCTGGCGTTGGCCGCTGCGCCCTTGGCGATACTGCCCAGCGTGCCGCTGGAGTTGCTGTTTGGTATCGGCTTTTTGATTTCGTTGCTGCAGTTCTGCCTGTACCCGCTGGCGGTGGCGTTTTCCAACGACCACGTGGAAAGCGAGCGGCGGGTGTCGCTGACCGCCATGCTGCTGGTGACCTACGGTGTGGGTGCGTGCATCGGGCCACTGGCGGCGGGCGTGCTGATGAAGGTGCTGGGCGCGCAGATGCTGTATGCGTTCTTTGTGTTCTTCGCCTTGGTGCTGGTGTGGCGCATTCGGCCGAAAGCGGTTACCGGGCTGCACCAGGTTCAGGATGCACCGCTGGGCCACGTGGCGATGCCGGCGGCGGGTTCGCCGTTGTCGGCAGCGCTGGACCCACGGGTGGATGAGCAGACCGTGCAGGACATGATGCAGGCGCCGGTGGCGGCTGAAGATACCGAGGATGAAGGGAAGGGGGCTGAGCCACAGGCCACTGAACCGCAGGAGGCCAGCAAGTCGGTGTAAGCCTGTGCCGGCCTCTTCGCGGCGGTTCGACGCCTCGATGAGCCCGCTCCCACAGGAGTAGCGCTAAGCCTGAGGGCAACACTTTACCTGTGGGAGCGGGCAAGCCCGCGAAGAGGCCGGCACTGGAGAGACACAAAAGAAAACGCCACCTCATCAGGTGGCGTTTTTTCATTCAGCCGACGATCAATAGTCATCCTTGTCGAACCGCCGCGCCTCACGCTGCAGCTGGTACACAAAGCTCTCGATCTTGCGCTGTGCCTGCCCGCTCAGGTTATGGAAGCGTACGCCGGCAAAGGTGGTGTTGATGCGCTCTTCATAGTGCAGGTGGCGCAGTTCGACCATGGTGTCCACCAGGCCCAGCGGGTTACCCGCCTTGAAACGCTCGTACACCTGGCCCAGTTGCAGGCGGTCTTCGACATTGCCTTCAAAGCGCAGTTTGCAGCCGGTAGCCGAGATATCCAGCAGCTTGCCGCGCAGGGCGCCGTTGCCCTTCAGGTGGGCACCGTCGAGGATGATATCGACCAGCTGCGACAGCTTCAGCGCGGCGCGGAACGCATTGCGGCGCTGGTGGTAGGTCATCTCTTCTGGCATGGGGCCGCTGTAGCAGCGGTGGCCGTCGACTTCGGTAATCTTCAGCTCGTGGTTGCATTCCCAGGCGATGCGCACGCCATCGTGGAAACCTTCGATGCGGAAGTGCTCGCCGTTCTCGATGAACTTCTCGCCGTCGCGGGGGATCATTTCGTCCAGGGCCAGGGTGTTGCTTTCACGGTCCACGTGCACCACATAGCTCTGGAAGCGCTGGCTACGGTCGTGGAAGGTGATGATGAGGGGGTCGTGGCTTTCCTGCAGCTGCCGCAAGTTGGCCGCAATCTCCAAGGGGGTGCTCAGCACCTTTGGCGGTTGCGGGGCATCGGATTCATTGAACACGGCTTATCGTTCTCCAGGCAAAAGCGACACACGCAAGTAACGGCATTTTGCCAGTATGTTCTGTGCCTTGATAGAAAAATCACACTTGGCTGAGGGCCCGTGGCTTGGCCAGCGGCGAGGTGCTGCCGCGGCTGTCGTACAGCGACGGCGAATCGCCGCCCATGAGGATCCGGATCTGGTTGCTGGTGACGTGTTGCTGCACCTGGATGATCCGGCCATTGGTCTCGTTAAGCTGTTGGCAGGCTTGCATCAACTGGCTGATCACGTCGAGTTGTTGCAGGATCAATTCACCGTTGGGCGATTGTGCCGCCACAGCCTCCACACCGGCGCGATCTGCGCTCAGGCCAAGGCTGGTAAGCAGGTTGTTGCGCCGCAGGCCTTGCTGCTCGAGCAGCACGATCAAAGACTGTTTGCGGGCCAGGATACTTTCCAGCGGGGCCATATCGCGGCCATGCAGGGCTACAGACTCCTTTTGCAGGAGGTCGAGCAGTTCCTGCATCGGGGCAATGTCGTCTTCGATCAGTTGCAGCAAGGTGATGTCGTGCATGGCTAACTCTTGGCTTTTCTAGCGTCCGTGAAGTCAGCGCGCCGTACGGTCAGCGCTGGGCTTCGAAATCGAGCAGTTTGCTGGCGACCCGGCCGGCATCGACCTGGTAGCTGCCGTCGGCGATCGCCTGTTTCAACTGGGCCACGCGGGCGCTGTTGACCACGGGCTCGTCGCGCAGCTTGTCGCTGATCTTCTGCAACTGCTGGGCCTCTTGGCTGAGGTGCACCGCTTCTCCGCTGGCGCTGGTGGCGCTGGCTGCTTCCTGGCTGGCTGCCGGCTTTTCGGCGCTGCCAGACGCGGAGTTGCCGCGCACACCGCCCGTGACGGACGGCGAGTTATTCAAACGACTGAAGTCGATGACCATGATCAGAAACCTCTGGGTATTTGGACGCTTGCCTTGTTTTCGGCCAACCCGATAGAAACTTTAGGCACAAATGCATAGCCGCCTGTCGGCAGGCTCGCGTAACCCGTTTTCTGACACAGTTTAGGAAATGCGGTTCCTCACCGCCAGCGCAATCGGGTGGCTGGCTTACATACTGACCTCGACCTGGCCGGGGCCGGTCACCCTGGCCTTGACCACCCGCTTGGAATTGAGGTTGCGTACCCGGATCTGCTCGCTCAGCCCGCCCTTGCTCAGGGCCTCGCCCGGCATGCGCACGCTCAGGCTGCCGCTGCGGGCAATGATCACCACCTGGTCACCTTTGCGGACCACCTCGGCCTGCTCCAGGTGTTGCGGGGTGAGCACCTGGTCGATCACCGTGGGGCGCAGCATCTTCATGCCCACTGCCTGGTCCAGCTCGGTCAGAAAGCCCTGGCCAAGGGTGCCGACATCGCGCTCGCGCAGGGCCACGTCGCCTTCGCCAACCGTGTTGTCGCGCTTGAGCGGGCGGGTTACCACGACCACGTCGCGGAACAGCCGCACGGTGGCCGGCACAAACACTGTCCACGGGGCTGCGCTGTCGCAGCGAACCCGCACCGTCACCCGTCCCAGTGGCTGCGCGGGGCTTTCCAGCGAGGCGTCCAGTGGCTGGCTGCACAGCGGCATGCGCAGGCGCGGGTCCAGCGGGTTGACCTGGATTTCGTAACGGCCGGCTGTCTGGGTGGTGGCCAGGTAATCTTCTACGGTGAATTCAAGAAACCCTTGGGTGACACCGATAAGTTGTTCAGGCAAGGTGAACGCGTCCGCTAACGTACGAACGCCGGGCGCCAGCAGGCACAGCGTGGCCAGCAAGCCGGTCAGCAGGCGCGTCAATCGTCGGAAAAATGTCGTTTTCGTGTGCATGACGCTCAAAAAAGCAAAGCCCGTGCCGACTCGCTACCTGAGTTGCAACGAAAGGCTGAAAGATTAAGGAGTCTGGCATGGCGGGTGTTATGGATTCGGTCAACCAGCGCACGCAGCTGGTGGGGCAGAATCGCCTGGAATTGCTGCTGTTTCGCCTCAATGGCGAGCAGCTATACGGCATCAACGTGTTCAAGGTCAGGGAAGTGCTGCAATGCCCTGCGCTGACCCTGCTGCCCAAGGCGCACCCGGTGGTGCGTGGCGTTGCCAACATTCGCGGGGCGACCATCCCGATTCTCGACCTGTCGATGGCCACCGGGTTGCGGCCGCTGCAGGAAGACACGCGCAACAGCTTCGTGATCATCACCGAGTACAACACCAAGACCCAGGGCTTCCTGGTGCACTCGGTGGAGCGCATCGTCAACATGAACTGGGAAGAGATCCATCCGCCACCCAAGGGCACTGGCCGTGACCACTACCTGACGGCGGTCACCCGTGTTGACAACCGGATGGTCGAGATCATCGATGTGGAGAAGGTGCTGGCCGAAGTGTCGCCATCGTCGGAGTCGGTATCGGCCGGGGTGATCGACGCCGAAGTGCAGGACAAGGCCGTGCTGATGCGGGTGCTGACCGTCGACGATTCGTCGGTGGCGCGCAAGCAGGTCAGCCGTTGCCTGCAGACCGTGGGGGTGGAAGTGGTGGCACTCAATGATGGCCGTCAGGCCCTGAACTACCTGCGTCAGCTGGTGGACGAGGGCAAAAAGCCGGAAGAAGAGTTCCTGATGATGATCTCGGACATTGAAATGCCGGAAATGGACGGCTATACGCTAACGGCGGAGATCCGCAGCGACCCGCGCATGCAAAAATTGCACATCTGCCTGCATACTTCGCTTTCCGGGGTGTTCAACCAGGCAATGGTCAAGAAGGTCGGCGCCGATGACTTCCTGGCCAAGTTCAAGCCGGACGACCTGGCCCAGCGGGTGGTCGACCGGATCAAGGCAGCGCATTGAAGCAGCCGGGGGCAGGCCCCCGGCACCAGTGATTGAAAAGAGGCGGCAGTAGTGTCTACGGGTAATTTGGATTTCGAACAGTTCCGGGTATTCCTGGAGAAAGCCTGTGGCATCCTGCTGGGCGAGAATAAGCAGTACCTGGTTTCCAGCCGTCTCAACAAGCTGATGGAGCAACAGGGCATCAAGAGCCTGGGCGAGCTGGTGCAGCGTATCCAGGCCCAGCCGCGCGGCGGTTTGCGCGAGCAGGTGGTGGATGCCATGACCACCAACGAGACCCTGTGGTTTCGCGATACCTACCCGTTCGAAGTGCTGAAGAACAAGGTGATTCCCGAGTTCATCCGCAACAACCCCGGCCAGCGCCTGCGCATGTGGTCGGCGGCCTGTTCGTCGGGACAGGAGCCGTATTCCATCTCGATGGCCATCGACGAGTTCGAGCGCAGCAACCTGGGCCAGCTGAAGATGGGTGCGCAGATTGTGGCCACCGATCTGTCCGGCACCATGCTCACCAATTGCAAGACCGGTGAGTACGACAGCCTGGCGATTGCCCGCGGCCTGTCGCAGGAGCGCCTGCAGCGCTACTTCGACCCCAAGGGGCCAGGGCGCTGGGCGGTAAAGCCAGCGATTCGCAGCCGCGTCGAGTTCCGCTCGTTCAACCTGCTCGACAGCTATGCCAGCCTGGGCAAGTTCGACATCGTGTTCTGCCGCAACGTGCTGATCTACTTCTCGGCGCAGGTGAAGAAGGACATCCTGCTGCGCATTCACAGCACCCTGAAGCCGGGTGGCTACCTGTTCCTCGGTGCGTCGGAAGCCCTGAACGGGTTGCCGGACCATTACCAGATGGTGCAGTGCAGCCCGGGGATCATCTACCAGGCCAAGTAAGCACAAAGGCCGGCAGCGAAAGTTGCCGGCCTTTTTGTTTGCCTGCGTCGGCCTCTTCGAGCGTGCAGGAAAAACACTGACGTCAATTTTTTGATTTGCCGCTTTTGCCACCCGGCAATTGCCGCTTTCGCCGCCCAAGGCGGAAGGCCTTTGCCGCTTTTCTGGCATCACCCTGACACCACCGTACCTCGAAAGCCTGAGTTTCCGGGCTTTTTACGCGTTGGCACAGCCCTTGCTATACCTTGCTCAACGACATTCCGGTCAACCTCTGAAGGTTTCCCCGACATGAGCATCAGTTTCGACAAGGCGCTTGGCATTCACGAAAAGGCACTGGGCTTCCGCGCCCAGCGCGCCGAAGTGCTGGCCAACAACATCGCCAACGCCGACACGCCCAACTACAAGGCGCGTGACATGGACTTTTCTTCGGTGCTCGCCGCCGAAACCAGCAAGCAGCAAAGCGGCCGCTTCGCCATGGACCGTACCAACAGCCGGCACATCGAAGCCGAAGGCCTCGCCATCGCCGCTGACGATACCCTCAAGTACCGCACGCCGCTGCAGCCGTCGATCGACCAGAACACCGTGGACGCGCAGATCGAGCAATCGAACTACACCGAAAACGCCATTGGCTTCCAGGCCAGCTTCACGCTGCTCAACAGTAAATTCAAAGGGCTGGTTTCCGCCCTGCGGGGAGAATGACCATGTCCCTTTCCAGTGTTTTCAACATTGCCGGTAGCGGTATGAGCGCGCAGAACACGCGCCTGAACACCGTTGCGTCCAACATTGCCAACGCCGAGACCGTGTCTTCGAGCATCGACCAGACCTACCGCGCCCGCCATCCGGTGTTCGCCACCACCTTCCAGGACGCACAGGCCGGCAGCAGCCAGTCGCTGTTCGAAGACCAGGGTGAGGCAGGGCAGGGCGTGCAGGTAAAAGGCATCGTCGAAGACCAGAGCACCCTGGAGGCCCGCTACGAGCCGAACCACCCGGCGGCGAACAAGGACGGCTACGTCTACTACCCGAACGTCAACGTGGTCGAGGAGATGGCTGACATGATCTCTGCCAGCCGCGCGTTCCAGACCAATGCCGAACTGATGAACACGGCCAAGACCATGATGCAGAAAGTGCTGACCCTGGGGCAGTGATAAGGAATTCGGACCATGGCAATCGATACTAACGGTGTGAACCTCAATGACGTGCTGTCGGCGTCGGGCGTGGGCACCAGCACCAAAAAGACCACGGACACTGCATCCAAGACCGGCACCGATTCGCTCGGCAAAGATGCCTTCCTGCAGTTGCTGGTCACCCAGATGCAGCACCAGAACCCGCTGGACCCGCAGGATAACGGCGAGTTCGTTGCCCAGCTGGC
This sequence comes from Pseudomonas sp. RV120224-01b, assembly GCF_003208145.1. Lineage (NCBI taxonomy): Bacteria > Pseudomonadati > Pseudomonadota > Gammaproteobacteria > Pseudomonadales > Pseudomonadaceae > Pseudomonas > Pseudomonas sp. RV120224-01b. Next base: position 93,205 of record NZ_QKMQ01000011.1, read on the forward strand.
GCAGTTCAGCAGCCTGGAAGGTATTACCTCGCTGAACGACTCGGTCAGCGCCATCACCAGTGCCATGGCTTCGTCCCAGGCGCTTCAGGCATCGTCGCTGGTAGGGCGGTCGGTGGTGGTTCAGAACGACAAGGCCGTGGTTGATACCGCTGAAAGCTTCAATGCCCAGTTCGTTGTACCCCAGGCCATCAGTGAAGCGAAGATCACCATCAAGGACAAGGACGGCAACACGGTCAAGACCATCGAGTTGGGTGAGCAGAAAGCCGGTTACGCCGACTTTATCTGGGACGGTACCAACAACAGTGGCGAGAAAGTGGACCCGGGCACTTACACCTTCACCGCAAGCACCACAGTCGATGGCAAGGCGGTGCAAATGAGCACGCTGCTGCCGGCCAAGGTCACCAGCGTCAGCTTCAGTGCCTCGGGCGAAATGGTGCTCAACCTTGCCGGTGTAGGCAAGGTCTCCCTCTCCGACGTGCAAACCATTGGTATCTAAGGCCCGCTAGAGCGGCAAAAGGAGCGAATTCATGTCTTTCAATATCGGCCTTAGCGGTCTGTACGCAGCCAACAAACAACTGGATGTCACGGGCAACAACATCGCCAACGTCAATACCACGGGCTTCAAGTCCTCGCGTGCCGAGTTCGCGGATGTCTATGCGGGCGCCAACCGCCTGGGTGTGGGCAAGAACCAGGTGGGCAATGGTGTGCGGCTGGCAGCCATTTCCCAGCAGTTCACCCAGGGTGATGTAAACACCACGGGCAACGTGCTGGACATGGGCATCCAGGGGCAGGGCTTCTTCGTGCTGTCTGATAACGGCTCGAAGGTTTACACCCGGGCGGGCTCCTTCCAGCCAAGCAAGGACAACTTCGTCGAGACCTCCGATGGCCTGCGCCTGCAAGGTTACATGGCGGATGCCACCGGCAAGATCCAGAAAAGCGGCCTGACCGACCTGAAGATCGACACGTCGGCATTGCAGCCCAAGGCAACCTCGTTGATCGACCAGGGCATCAACCTGAACTCCTCGGCGGCCTCGATTCCTTTCCTGGTGTATGACAACACCAAGCCGCCGTCCATGGCCGCATTCGACCCGGCGGACCCAAGCACTTATCAGCGCTCCAGCACCAGCACCGTGCTGGATGCTAACGGTGTTCAGCACGAAGTGCAGCAGTACTACCGCAAGACCGACACCAACGAATGGACCATGTACACGCTGGTCGACGGTCGCAACCCGTTCGACCCGGCCAGTACCACCCCGCTGGCCGGCACCATCAACTACAACAGTGATGGCACCATCAGCTCCATGGTGGCTGACACCACGGGCGTGCCAAGTGGTGCGTCGTTCACGGTCAGCAATGGCGCGTTTGCCATGACCGGCTGGGTGCCGGCCACTCAGGATGCCAATGGTGACTGGGTTGCCAGTGGCGCGGCAGGTACCAACCAGTCGCTGGGTGTCACCTCGCCTGCCTTGGTGGCAAACAAGCCGTTCGACCCTTCCGACGATACGACCTATACCCGCTCGTTCCCGACCAAGGTGTATGACAGCCAGGGCAACGAACACACCATGGAGCAGTTCTACCGCAAGACCGGTACCAACGAGTGGACCATGTACACCCTCGTTGACGGGCGCAACCCGTTCAACCCGGGCAGCACAGAGCCGCTGGTGGGCACGATCGCATTCAACAGCGATGGTTCGGTCAACTCGATGACAGCTGACAACACGGGCCATCCGGCGGGCACCTCGTTCACGGTCGTCAACAATACCTTCAGCATGATTGGCTGGGTGCCGGCAGTCGAAGATGCTTCGGGTAACTGGAGTGCCAACGGTGCGGTGGGCGATGCTGCCGGCATGAAAATGTCGATGGCCAGCACCACCTCCTACAACACTGAAACGGCGCGTATGTCCCAGTCCCAGGACGGTTATGCCACGGGCATCCTGTCCAACCTGAGCATCGACGCGACGGGTGTGTTGTTCGCCTCCTTCAGCAATGGCCAGTCGCGCGCCATTGGTCAGGTCGCGCTGGCGAGCTTCGCCAACGAGCAGGGGCTGCAGCAAATCGGCAGTACCCGTTGGACCGAGACCTACAACTCGGGCATTCCGGGTATCGATTCGCCGAAAACCGGTACCTTGGGCGCGATCGAGTCCAACTCGCTGGAAGGTTCCAACGTCAACCTGACGCAGGAGCTGGTTGATCTGATCAAGGCGCAAAGCTACTACCAGGCGAACGCCAAGACCATTTCGACCGAAAGCACCGTCATGCAGACCATCATTCAGATGACTTGACCGTGATTGTTTGAGTGCGTACAGGCGAACCCCTTTCTCGTGAAGGGGTTCGTTGTTTTTGCAGGAGGGGTGATGAAAAGGCTGTTTGTCGCAATGCTGGTTGCCTGCTGTCTTGGTCAGCTGCAGGCGGCGCCAGCGCCTTACTGGCGATGGGAGAGCCTGGTGGATGGGCGTCTGGTGTGTTCGCAGTGGTCGCCAGGTGAGGGCTGGAGGCGCTTTGCCGGGCCTTACAACAATGCGCGTTGCCGTGACGTGCCATAGGCACAGGCTTGCCTGTAGATGAAACCGTTTTGCCGCCAGCGGCAAAGCAGCGCCGGATAACCGGCGGCTGTCGTCGCCCGGGCTTTCCCAATTGCCCGTATTCATGGGCTTTTTCGTGCTTTTGGCAAGTTGGTTCGGAACTTGCTTTAGCCCCTGTAGAGCAACGGCGAACGGCAAACGGCCGCCAGTGCAACGGAGGATGATTGTGGACAAGATGCTTTATGTGGCCATGACCGGGGCCAGCCAGAACGCGCTGGCGCAGAAGGCGCATGCCAACAACCTGGCCAACGTTTCTACCAATGGTTTTCAGCGTGACCTGGAGCAGGCGCGCTCGATGCCGGTGTTTGGTGACAGCTTTCCGGCGCGTGCCTTTGCCATGACCGAGCGCCCGGGCACTGACTTCAGTGAAGGCCCGATGGTGGAAACCGGCCGCGACCTGGATGTGACCGTGAGCGGTAACGGTTTTATCGCCGTGCAAGCGCCAGATGGCAGTGAAGCGTATGTGCGTACCGGTAGCCTGAACATCGATGCCCTCGGGGTGTTGCGTGCCGGCAACGGTATGCCTGTGCTCGGCAACGGCGGCCCCATTGCCATTCCGCCTGAGCAGAAGGTCGAAATCGGCTCCGACGGCACCATCAGCATTCGCTCCATGGGTGAAGACCCGCGCGTGATGGCGGAAGTCGATCGCATCAAGCTGGTCAACCCCGACACCAAAGGCCTGACCAAAGGCCAGGACGGGCTGATCCATACCACGTCCGGCCAACCCGCCGATGCCGACATCAACGTGCGGGTGGTATCAGGCTTTCTGCAGGGCAGTAACGTCAACACTGTCGAGGAAATGACCTCTGTGCTGGCGCTGTCTCGCCAGTTCGAACTGCACGTCAAGATGATGAACGCGGCCAAGGAAGGCGACGAAGCCATGGCGCGTGTTTTGCAACTCGGCTAACCACATTTGAACGGGTGCCGTAAATCAGGCGCACGAGGAGAACACTAAATGCTTCCGGCTCTCTGGGTCGCTAAAACCGGCCTGTCCGCACAGGACACCAACCTGACGGTCATCTCCAACAACCTGGCCAACGTCTCGACCACCGGCTTCAAGCGTGATCGTGCCGAATTCCAGGACCTGCTGTACCAGATCAAGCGTCAGCCAGGTGCGCAGTCTACCCAGGACAGCGAGTTACCGTCGGGTCTGCAGGTCGGTACTGGTGTGCGCATTGTCGGCACGCAGAAAAACTTCCAGACCGGCAGCTTGCAGACCACGGAAAACCCGTTGGACATGGCCGTCAATGGCCGTGGTTTCTTCCAGATCCTGCAACCTGACGGCACCGTCTCCTACACCCGCGACGGTACGTTCCACCTGAACTCCGACGGCCAGATCGTCAACGCCGATGGCCTGGCGCTGGAGCCTGCCATCGTGGTCCCGAACGACGCCCAGACCTTCACGGTGGGCCAGGACGGCACCGTGTCGATCACCACCGCCGGCAACCCGGCTGCACAGGTTATCGGCAACATTCAGACCGCCGACTTCATCAACCCGGCGGGCCTGCAGGCGATGGGTAACAACCTGTTCCTGGAAACCGCTGCCAGTGGTGCGCCGCAGGTCGGCACCCCGGGCCTCAACGGCTTCGGCACTACCCTGCAGCAGACGCTGGAAAACTCCAACGTCAGCACGGTGGAAGAGCTGGTGAACATGATCACCACCCAGCGTGCCTACGAGATGAACTCCAAGGTCATCTCCACCGCCGACCAGATGCTGTCGTTCGTGACTCAGCAGCTCTAAGTCCAGTAGCTTCGTTACACCCGTGAGGTATGCATCATGAATCGTCTGTTGTCCGTGTTCGCCCTGGGGGGGGCGGTGTTGCTGGCAGGTTGCGTCGGCCCGACGCCCAAGCCCAACGACCCGTACTATGCGCCGGTCCTGCCGCGCACCCCGTTGCCGGCAGCGGCCAACAACGGTTCGATCTACCAGGCCGGTTTCGAGCAGAACCTGTACAGCGACCGCAAGGCGTTCCGGGTGGGTGACATCATCACCATCACGCTTAACGAGCGCACGTCCGCCAGCAAGAACGCCGGTTCGCAGATCGCCAAGACCAGCAAGACCGACATTGGCCTGACGTCGCTGTTCGGCACCACGCCCAACACCAACAACCCGTTCGGTGGCGGCGACCTTTCGCTGGAGGCCGGTTACAGCGGCGACCGCGCCACCAAGGGCGATAGCAAGGCTACCCAGGGCAACACCCTGACCGGCTCCATCACCGTCACCGTGGCCGAAGTGTTGCCCAACGGCATCATCGCCGTGCGTGGCGAGAAGTGGCTGACCCTGAACACCGGCGAAGAGCTGGTGCGTATTGCCGGCATGATCCGCGCTGACGATATCGCCACTGACAACACCGTGCCGTCCACCCGTGTGGCCGATGCGCGCATCACCTATTCCGGTACCGGCTCGTTCGCCGATGCCAGCCAGCCCGGGTGGCTGGACCGCTTCTTCATCAGCCCGCTTTGGCCTTTCTGAGTACGGATGACCATGTTCAACGTGAGGCAGCTGATTGCCACAACCCTGCTCTTGTCCTGTGCGTTCGCTGCCCAGGCCGAGCGCCTGAAGGACATCGCCAGCATCTCTGGCGTGCGTTCCAACCAGTTGATCGGTTACGGCTTGGTGGTGGGGCTGAACGGCACGGGTGACCAGACCACCCAAACGCCGTTCACCCTGCAAACCTTCAACAACATGCTGTCGCAGTTCGGCATCAAGGTGCCGGCCGGTTCCGGTAACGTGCAGCTGAAAAACGTTGCAGCGGTGTCGGTGCATGCCGACCTGCCGGCATTCGCCAAGCCTGGCCAGGTAGTGGACATTACCGTTTCCTCGATCGGTAACTCCAAGAGCCTGCGCGGCGGCAGCCTGCTGATGACCCCGCTCAAGGGTATCGACGGCAACGTCTACGCCATCGCCCAAGGCAACCTGGTCGTCGGCGGCTTTGATGCAGAAGGCCGTGACGGCTCGAAGATCACCGTCAACGTTCCGTCGGCCGGCCGTATTCCGGGCGGTGCCAGTGTCGAGCGTGCAGTGCCGAGCGGCTTCAACCAGGGTAATACCCTGACCCTGAACCTCAATCGCCCCGACTTCACCACCGCCAAGCGTATCGTCGACAAGGTCAACGACCTGCTCGGCCCTGGTGTGGCACAGGCCGTGGACGGTGGTTCGGTGCGGGTCAGTGCGCCGATGGACCCAAGCCAGCGCGTGGATTACCTGTCGATCCTGGAAAACCTCGAAATCGACCCGGGCCAGGCCGTGGCCAAGGTGATCATCAACTCGCGTACCGGCACCATCGTCATTGGCCAGAACGTCAAGGTGTCGCCTGCGGCGGTCACCCACGGCAGCCTGACCGTGACCATTACCGAAGACCCGATCGTCAGCCAGCCTGGGCCGTTCTCCAATGGCCAGACCGCCGTGGTGCCACGGTCGCGGGTCAATGCCGAGCAGGAAGCCAAGCCCATGTTCAAGTTCGGCCCGGGCACCACGCTGGATGAAATCGTCCGTGCGGTGAACCAGGTGGGCGCAGCGCCAGGCGACCTGATGGCGATCCTCGAAGCCCTGAAACAGGCCGGCGCCTTGCAGGCCGACCTGATCGTGATCTGAGGACGGCGCGGATGAACAGCAAAAGCCTGGTTTCCGGCAGCGCCGACAGCGGTGCCTACACCGACCTCAATCGCCTGAGCTCGCTCAAGCATGGCGACCGCGACAGCGATGCCAACGTGCGCAAGGTCGCCCAGGAGTTCGAGTCGCTGTTCATCAGCGAAATGCTCAAGGCCTCACGCAAGGCCAGCGACGTGCTGGCTGACGACAACCCGATGAACACCGAAACGGTGAAGCAGTACCGTGACATGTATGACCAGCAGCTGGCTGTGAGCATGTCGCGCGAAGGTGGCGGTATCGGGTTGCAGGATGTGCTGGTGCGCCAGCTGTCGAAGAACAAGGCCAGCCCGGCCAGCACCAGCCCGTTTCCACGTACCGAGGGCAACGCCCCGACATTGTGGGGCAACAAGGTGGCCGAGCCGGTGCATGCCACCCAGTCGACCGCCACCCGCAACGACGTCGCTGCACTCAACTCGCGTCGTCTGGCGCTGCCGAGCAAGCTCACCGACCGCCTGTTGGCCGGCATCGTGCCGTCGGCGGCCACGGCCAACACCGCCACCGTGCCTGCCCGTGACGGCCAGCAAGTGGCCAAGGCCTTCGCCGTGCCGGACAACGGCCTGCGCATTGTCGGCCGTGCCGTGGCCCAGCCGCCGCTGGCGCCGAACAAAGCCTTCGGCGACAGCGATGAATTCGTCGCCACCATGCTGCCGATGGCCGAACAGGCGGCCAAGCGCATTGGTATCGACCCGCGCTACCTGGTGGCCCAGGCCGCACTGGAAACCGGGTGGGGCAAGTCGGTCATGCGCAACACCGACGGCAGCAGCAGCCACAACCTGTTCGGCATCAAAGCCACTGGCAACTGGGACGGCGGTGAGGCGAGGGCGATTACCAGCGAGTACCGTGATGGCCAGTTCGTCAAGGAGACGGCGGCGTTCCGTTCGTACGATTCCTACCAGGACAGCTTCCACGACCTGGTCAGCCTGCTGCAGAACAATTCACGCTATCAAGATGCGGTGAAGGCCGCCGATAAACCAGAACAGTTCGTGCAAGAGTTGCAAAAGGCCGGGTACGCCACCGACCCGAATTACGCCAGCAAGATCTCGCAGATCGCAAGACAGATGAAGTCGTACGAGCACTACGCAATGCTCGGTACCGCAACAAAACTTTAAGGGTATGGAACCATGGCGAGTCTGATCAACATTGGTATGTCGGGGCTGGGTGCCGCGCAATCGGGGATGTACACCCTCGGTAACAACATCGCCAACGCCGATGTCGAAAGCTACTCGCGCCAGCAGAACGTGCAAAAGACCAAGGGCGGGCAACAAGTCGGCCAGGTGTTCATTGGCACGGGCACCACGTTGGCGGACGTTCGCCGGGTGTACAACGCATTCATCGAGAACCAGCTGCGTACCACCACCTCGCTGAGCAGTGAGGCGTCCTCGTACCTGGATCAGATCACGCCGCTGGATACGTCCTTGTCCAGTAGCGATACCGGTATTACCGCTGCGCTGCAGAGCTTTTTCACCTCCATGCAGGACGCGGCAGCCAAGCCAACCGAAGACGCTTCGCGTCAGCTGTTGCTGACCAGCGCACAGTCGCTGGCCAAGCGTTTCAATACCTTGTCGTCGCAGTTGAATCAGCAGTTGAGCAATATCAACAGCAACATGACGGCGATTACCGACCAGATCAACAACCTGACCAAGACCATCGCCGGGTTGAACGAGCAAATCGCCCGCGTGGGCGCTGTTTCCGGTCAGCCCAACGACTTGCTGGACCAGCGTGACGGCGCGGTGCGTGAGTTGAACAAGCTGATCGGCACAGACGTGGTCGAGCGTGACGGCACCTACGATGTCTACCTGAAGAACGGCCAGGCGCTGGTGCTGGGCAACACCACCCAGACGGTGGGTGTGGAGCCTACGGCGAGCGACCCGGGCCGTTTGAGCCTGGTGCTCAACCGCGGCTCGACCAAGATGGACATCACCAGCAGTGCCACCGGAGGCGAGCTGGGTGGGTTGATCCGCTACCGCAGCGAAACCCTCGACCCTGCGCTTAACGAGCTGGGGCGCGTGGCCCTGGTGGTGGCAGACCAGATCAATAGCCAGCTGGCCCAGGGTATCGACAAGGATGGCAACTTTGGCGCCACCCTGTTCGGTGACATCAACAGCGCCAAGGCCATGAGTGAGCGCAGCGTCGCCAAACTCGGCAACAGCATCGGGTCCGGCAACCTGGATGTCAGCATCAAGGACACCGGCAAACTGACTACCAGTGACTACCAGGTGACCTTCACCAGCGCCACAGGCTACAGCGTGCGCAAGCTGCCGGAAGGCACCGAAATGGGCAGCTACGACCTTAACGACACGCCACCTCCGGTCATCGATGGCTTTACCTTGTCGCTCAACGGCGGCGGTTTGAGTGCTGGCGACAGCTTCAAGATCACACCTACTCGCAATGCGGCCGCCAATATCGAGACGGTCCTCACCGACCCCAAGCGCCTGGCGCTGGCGTCACCCCTGACCGCCACCAACGGTGCCGGCAACAAGGGCACCGGTGTGATCACCCAGCCGACCCTGACCTCGCAGCTGGACATCTACGATGCCACGCAGCGTTCGCAGTTGCAGGCAGGCCTGAAGAATTCCACCCCGGTGAAGCTGGTGTTCGGTGACGAAACCACTTCGCCCCAGGCTTACAAGCTGTACGACGCCAAGGGTACGGAAATCGGCAGCGGCACCATCGTGCCGGGCCAGGAGAACAAGCTGAAGCTGTCGGTGCCGATGGTCGATGGCAGCGGCAATGCGACCGGTAGCAGCTTCACCTTCGAAATGAGCGTTTCCGGCGCGCCGCAGAACGGCGACAGCTACACCGTGTCGTTGACGGGGGCTGGCTCGGCCGACAACCGCAACGCCCAGTCGGTGATCGACCTCCAGACCAAATCCACGGTTGAAGTGGGGGCCAACGGCAAGGGCATCAGCTTTACCGATGCCTATGCCAAGCTGGTTTCAAACGTTGGCGGCAAGGCTGGCCAGGCGGAAATGGACAGTGATGCCACCAATGCGCTGCACAGCTCCGCGCTGGACAGCCGCAACAGCCTTTCCGGCGTGTCGGTCGATGAAGAGGTCGGCAACCTGGTCAAGTTCCAGCAGTACTACACCGCGTCGTCGCAGATTATCAAGGCGGCACAGGAAACCTTCACCACCTTGATCAATGCTCTTTAAGGAGACGTAGACCATGCGCATTTCCACTTCGCAGTTCTACAACAGCAACAGCGCCAACTACCAGCGCAGCTTCTCCAACCTCGACAAGACTCGGCAAGAGGCCTCTGACGGTATTCGGGTGCGTCGCGGGGCTGACGATCCGGTAGGCTCGGCACGCCTGCTGCAACTGCAGCAGCAACAGAACATGCTCGACCAGTACACCCGCAACGTCACCAATGTGCGCAACGCGCTGGGCACCGCAGAAAGCACGCTGAATGCGATTGGCACCATCTTGCAACGCGTCAACGAGCTGGCCGTCAGCTCGGGTAACGCCGGTTTCACCGATGCAGACCGCAAGGCCAATGCCACCGAGCTGGCGTCGCTGGAGGATCAGCTGTTCTCGTTGATGAACAGCAAGGATGAAAGCGGTGCGTACCTGTTCTCGGGGTCCAAAGGCGATACACCGCCTTATGTGCGCAACGCTGATGGCACTTATACCTACCAGGGCGACCAAGGCAAGCTGAACCTGCAAGTGGGTGACATGCTCACCCTGGCAGCCAACGAAACTGGCTACGATGCCTTCGAGCAAGCGCTCAATACCAGCCGCAGCGAAACCAGCCTGGTGTCGCCTGCCACCGACGATGGCCGGGTCAACTTGTCCAATGGCCAGGTGAGCGGCAGCGCAACGTACAACGACCGCTTCCGCAGCGGCGAGCCGTACACCATCGAGTTCACCAGCAGCACCCAGTTCAAGATCACCGATGCCGCTGGCAAGGACGTGACGCTGGAAGCCAGTCAGGGGGGCACCTTCGACCCCAATGGCAAGAACACCACGGTCAATTTCCGTGGTGTTGACCTGCGTCTGGACATCACCTTCCAGGACGGCGATGCCGCCGACCCTGATGCGGCCATCGCCGGCCATGTCTTCAGCCTGAGCTCCAAGGCGGATGAAATCTCTGGCACCCGCAGTGCAGGCAACAGCTCGTCGGCCCAGGTGACCGGCGCTACCATCACCGATGCTGAGAAATACAAGTCGGCGTTCCCTGAGGGTGCGGTACTCAAGTTCACCAGTGCTACCGAGTTCGAGCTTTATGCCTCCCCTGTGAGCGCCGACAGCAAACCGATTTCCAAGGGCATGCTCAGTGGCAACACGGCGACCGCCATGGGGGTCGAGTTCACGCTTTCGGACACGCCCAGCGCAGGCGACAGCTTTGGCATCAAGGTCGACACGCACCAGACCCAGAACGTCCTCGATACCATCAGCCAGTTGCGCGCGGCGCTGGCCACCCCGGTCGACAACGACCCCGTGGCCAGGCAGAACTTCCTGGCATCGCTGGACTCGGCGATTGGCAACATCGCCAGCGCCACCAACCAGGTCAGTTCCTCCATTTCGTCGATAGGTGGCCGTGGCCAGGCAATCGATGTGCAAGTGGAAACCAATGAGGCCCTGAGTGGCGAAAACGCCAAGACCCAGAGCTCGATTCGTGAGAGCGATCCGGCCGAGGTGATGATTCGCCTTCAGATGCAATCCAACATGTTGCAGGCTTCGTTGCAGGCCTACGCCAAGATTGCCGGTCTCTCGCTGGTCAATTACATCTGATCCTCACGGGCGTTTGCCCGTCATGACGCACGGGCACGCCGGCCTGGGTTGATAACGACCGGCCGGCTTGCCCTTGTGTCGCCCAGGCCTGAACGCCCGCCTATTTCCAAGCGCACCGCCTCTCCAGCAAGGTCGTCATCGTGTCAGAGCAGCCACTCGTCAGTATCGCCATTCCTGCCTTCAATGCCGATTTTTTTCAAGCAACCTTGGTCAGTGCGCTTGGCCAGGACTACCCCAACCTGGAAGTCGTCATTTGCGATGACAGCGCCGGCGCCGAGATCGAGGCTATCTGCCAGGCGCTCGGCAACGGTGCTGCGGTGCCCGTGCGCTATACGCGCAACCCTGTCCGGTTGGGGTTTGCACGTAACCTGCAAGCGTGCCTGGAGCAGGCCAACGGGGAGTTGGTGAAGTTCCTGTGTGATGACGACCTGTTGCTCGACAGTTGCATCAGCCGGCAAGCGCAGGTTTTGACGCAATGGCCTCAGCTCAGCATGGTGATCGGTCAGCGTCTGCTCTGGTCGGCTGATGACATCCTCTTGCCTTCCCGTGCGCTCAACAGTGTGATCGCGCCGCAAAGTGCCGTGCTTGTCGGTACGGACTTGCTGGCCAGCATCGCCGAGAACGTTCCGAATCTGTTCGGTGGCATCAGCCATGTGCTGTTCCGCCGTGCCCAGGTGCTGGAATACCTGCCGCAACTGGTACAGGGTGGCCAAGGGTTCGCCGCACGGTTGGACCTGGCCTTGTACGCATGCCTGCTGCGCCGCGGGCACCTGGCGAGCCTGGAGCGCATACTGAGTGTGGAGCGCATTCACCCAGGCCGGCTCAGTCATCACTCGAGCATGACCGAGGCCTACAAGCATGAAACCGAGTGGCTGCAGCAGATGCTGGCGGCGCGCACCGGCGAGTCGGCGCCGGCCAATGGCTGGGTGCGTTACCTGCCGCTGGAGGCTTACGATCCAGGGGCCGACCCAGCCTGGGAGGAGTTGGACATCCGCCGCTTCCATGCCGGCCAGGTCGCCAATTTCTCGCAGCAGGTAGGCAGCAACGCCCTCAGCTTTACCGAGCTCTATGCCGAATGGCTGGCCTGCCGCAACCTGTCTGACGGGCAGTTGCGGTTGCTGCCCAAGCGGGTCGAGCAGTGGCCGGTACAGCCTGCCATCGTCCCGGTCGTAACCTGTCGCGAAGGCGATGAAAGTGCACTGCGCGCCACCCTGGATTGCCTGGCAGCACAGTCTTATGCCGCCAGCCAGGTATTGGTGCTGGTGCCTGATGGCTTCGACAGGGTTGACGCGCCAGGCGTGCAATACCTGGCCTTGAGCGGCAGTGGCTACGCTCAACTCAATCGGTGGCTGGCAGGCACACGCGTAGCCGACTGGGTGCTGCTGTTGCGGGCCGGTGATCGCCTGCGGCCACATGCGCTGGTGGTCATGGCCGAGCGCATGGCACTGCGCGACGAGAGTATGTGCCTGTACGCCGATGAAGACACCTTTGGCGCCCTGGCGCCCGGCAACCCGGTTTTCAAGCCGGACTTCAACCTCGACTTGATGCGCAGCGTGCCCTATGTGGGCCGCACCCTGGCATTCAAGCGTGCTGCTCTGCTGGCGCTGGAAGGGTTCGATACCCGGTTCGAGAGCCTGGCGCCACAGGATCTGCTATGGCGAATGGTCGAGGCTCATGGCTTGCATGTGGTAGAGCATGTCGCGCAGATGCTGGTGCATTGCCAGTCGGGGTATGCAGAGTGGATGAGCGAGCCGGCAGGGCAGGCTGAGGCGGCACGCGTGGTCGAGGATCACTTGCGTCGCATAGGCGTCGATGCCTTGGTGGAGAGCACCGCTGGCAGCTTGGTCACGCGTGTGACCTATCGGCATGAGCAGCAGGCAAGTGTATCGGTACTGATCCCTGCAGGGGCCAACCTGAACGCGCTTAGGCGTTGCGTCGAGTCGCTGTTCCAGTACACCGAGTACAGCCATTTCGAAGCGCTGGTCATCGCCAATGGCGACGAGCCGCAGGCGGTTGCCGAGTGGTTGGCGGCGATGCGTGGCCTGGGCAGTGACCAGTTGCGCGTCATCGATGTTCAGGCGCAGGGCAGGGCGGCGATGCTCAACCAGGCCAGTCGCCATGCGCAGGGCGAGTATTTGCTATTGCTCGCACCGGAGTGTGCGCTGTTCGAACCGCGTTGGCTCAGTACCTTGATGAGTCAGGCGCAGCGTCCTGAGGTCGGCCTGGTGGGGCCGGCGCTCTGTGGGAGCAACGGCGAGCTGGTGTCTTCCGGCTTGGTGCTCGGCCTTGGCGGCGGTACAGCGGGTAGCCCGTTCCCGGGCAGATTCCTGTCAGCCGAAGGTTACATGGGGCGCCAGCAACTGGTACAGAACTGGAGCGCACTGAGCCTGGACTGCCTGCTCATTCGCCGGGCACTGTTCGAGGAGCTTGATGGGCTGGACACCTCGGCCTTCCAGGTCGCGTTGTTTGACGTTGACCTCTGCCTGCGTGCGCGTGAAAAAGGCTTCCTGTCGGTCGGGACACCTTTTGCTCGTGTCATGAGGCTACCGGGTGGTGAAGCTGCCGAGCTGGCTGACGAGCTTGCCAAGGCCGACCGGGACATTGCTTACGACCGTTGGCTGAGCCGCATTGCCCGGGACCCGGCCTACAACGACAACCTGAGCCTCAAGTTCGCCAATTTCAACCTGGAGCCAGGCCTGCGCAGTGGCTGGGACCCTTTCATTGCCCGTGCCATGCCGTCAGTGCTGGCGTTGCCGATCAATACCACGGCAGTGGGGCATTACCGGGTCATCCAGCCGTTCACCGAGCTTGAGCGGGCGGGCTGGATCCAGGGGCGGGTCAACCACGTCTCCCCTGGCATTATCGAGCTCGAGCGCGAAAAGCCTGATGTGATGATCCTGCAGTGTCGTTACATGCCGGGCAACATCCGGGAAATGGCGCAGTTCAAACGCTTTTCGCATGCGCGGATGATCTACGAGCTGGACGACTACATCATTGACCCGCCGAAAAAGAATGACCATGCCCGCAACCTGCCCGGCAACCTTGCCGAGTTGGTGGCCCAAGGCATCGGGCAGTGCGATCGGCTGGTGTGTTCGACCGAGCCGCTGGCTGATGCGTTATCCAGCATGCATCAGGATATCCGCGTAGTGCCCAACATGTTGTCCGCCCCGCTCTGGGCTGGCCTTTCCAGTCAGCGTCAGACCAGTATCCGGCCGCGGGTCGGGTGGGCGGGTGGCACGAGCCATCGTGGTGATCTGGAGCTGTTGCAAGACGTCGTGAAGGCGCTTGCCAACGAAGTTGACTGGGTCTTCTTCGGTATGTGTCCGGAGCCCTTGCGCCCCTATGTGAAAGAGTTTCACAAGGCGGTTCAACTGGCTGATTACCCGCGCAAGCTCGCCAGCCTCAACCTTGACCTTGCGCTGGCGCCGTTGGAGCAGAACCTGTTCAACGACTGCAAGAGCAACCTGCGCTTGCTGGAGTACGGGGCGTGTGGTTTTCCGGTGGTCTGTAGCGACACCAAGGCCTACGCCGGCTACCTGCCTTGTACCCGGGTCAAGGACAACACCACCGAGCAATGGCTGGATGCGATTCGCATGCACCTGGCTGACCCGCAGGCCAGCTACCGTCAGGGCGATGCCCTGCGCGCGGAAGTGCTGCGTGACTACATGCTGATGCCGCACCATTTGCAGCATTGGGCCAACGCCTGGTTGGCAGACTGAACATTGGCGTGGGGCGATGCCCGCGCCTGATTGACAATTGGACAGGTGCTATATGATCGATACCGCAATCGGCTCGCGCAATGATGTGACCATTGTTTTGCTGGGCGAGGATCAGGCGCACAGCCGCGCCCGCGCGCAGCACTACTACCAGCAGGCTTGCGTGCCCTGTGTGGCGTTTGACTTGCCGGCTGGGCCGAGCTCGGCTGGGTTCGCTCAGGCCCTCGCAGAATGCCTGGAAGGGCTTGCCACGGCTTATGTGGCGCTGGCGCTGGATACCGACTTCGTGCTGGCCCCGTCTCTGGACACTGCAGCGGCGTGCCTGCACGCGCAACCTGGGGTGGTGGCTGCGCAAGGCCAGTTGTTGGGCTACAGGCCGGGGAGTGGCAAGGTCGAGTACTACCGCGTAGGTTCGGCATTTGCACCTGCCATTGCCGAAACCGGTACAGGCAGGCTGTTGCAGTACGCCCAGGCGGGGCAGCAGGCCTGGCGTGCGGTCATGCGTGTGTCGACTTTGCAAGCCGTGTTGACGGCTTTGCCAGACAACCTCGATGCGCTTGCCGTGCGTGTGGCGATGTCCCTTGCCGTGTTGGCGCAAGGGCCGGTTGCGCACCTGGCCCAGACCGATGTGGTGACTGAGCATGAGCCCGCCGGCTCCAGCCCGGTGGAGCGTGAAGAGCGCCTTACGCAGCTGGTACGCGACTTGCGCCAGTGGGATGCCGGGCTGTATCGGCTCTGTGGTGACGAACAAGGCTTCACGGCCCTCAACCGGTTTGTGCGCAACACCTACGATCTGAGTGCGGCGTCGTTGATCTTCACGTCCAGCTGGCGCAGTGTGATCGATGACCCTGAGCGGTTGTTCGAGCCACATCAGGACGTACAGCTGCCCTATTACAACGGTGCACTGTTTGCGCGGTTGACCGAGCTTGAGTTTCTCTGCCACGCATGGCCGACCAGCCCGCAGCAGCAACGTGCGCTGGAAGGGATCTGGGTGCAGCAGCGTGACTTGCTGCAGGAGCACCCGAACGATAGCGCAGAAAGCTTGAGCCACCGCTACTGGCAGGCCTTGGCGTTGAGCCTGTTCAACCGCGACGTCTGCCATCTGCTGTTGTCCACGCTGGACAGGGCAGAGGAAGCTGCGCATGTTCGTGAGCTGACGGATTGGCTTGCACGTCTTGAGCAGGTCCCGGGTATTGATGAACAGTGCCGTTTGCAGGGTACCCCGTCGGGTCAGGTGATCGAGGCCATCGCGGCCGCTACACCGGATGAGGCTGGACGCCAGCGCGTTCTCCGGTATCTGGGCAAGCACCCGGCCGAGCAGATCGCCTTCGTGGTTCTCGACCTGGAAAACGACGATCAAGCGCTTCAGGCCACGTTCGACAGCCTGCTGGCCAGCGGCATACGCAATTTCAAGCTGCTGGTACTCAAGGCTGGCAAGCCACCGGCCATCACCACGCCGCGCGACACGTTGCATTTCATACAGGTCAGTGACAGCAATTGGGTAACACACCTGAACCAGGCGGTGCGTCAGTTGCCGAGCGCCTGGCTGATGCTGCTGAGTGCCGGCGATGTACTGCTTGCCGGAGGCCTGTTGCGCCTGTCGGTGGAGCTTGTCGATGCACCGGCCTGCCAGGCCATCGCCGCCAATGAAGTACAGCGCGACGGTGAAGGGCGTTTGCACAGCGTCGAACGCCCAGGTGCAGACCTCGATCTGCTGCGCAGCCAGCCTGGGTTGATGTCTCGGCATTGGCTGGTACGTCGCCAGGCGGTGCTGGATCTGGGGGGGTACAGCGAAACCTGCCGTGAGGCGCTGGAGCTCGACCTGCTGCTGCGTCTGGTAGAGGCCCAAGGCTTGAGCAGCCTGGCGCACATGGCCGACTACCTGGTGATCGGTGAGCAGGGCAGTAGTGCACTGGATGAGGAAGCTGCCAAGGTGGTTGGCCGACACCTGACGCAACTGGGTTATCGCGCACAGGTGAAGATACAGGCGAATGAAGGGTTGTCCATCGACTACCGGCATTCGTCCACGCCGTTGGTAAGCGTGCTTGTGGCAAGTGAAGGCGATGCCGCGCAGCTGCAGGCTTGCCTGCGTAGCGTGCTGCAGCGTACCCGTTACCCGCGCTACGAAGTGCTGGTGGTGTGTGCCGAGCACGAGGTTGCAGCGCTGCAGCCGTTCGCCGGCAAAGTGCATGTGCTGGTCGGCCAGTCAGGCGATTCGCGCAGCAGTTGGCTGAACCTTGCGGCTAGCCAGGCACGAGGGGCTTATCTGGTGCTGGTGTCTGAGCGCAGTCAGGTCATTACCCCTGCCTGGATCGAGGCACTGCTCAATGAGGCTCAGCGCCCGGAAGTGGGTGTGGTAGGTGCCTGCCTCGAAGGGGGCGATGCTGCGCTTCTGCATGCAGGTTATGCCTTGCTGCAGGGGCCGCAGGTGGCTTCGCCCTGGCAGGGCATGAAGCCGCAAGCGAGTGCTGAAGCCCGGTGGCCATTGGCCGTGCGCGGTTGTCAGGCGGTCAGTGCCGACTGCCTGATGGTGAGCAAGGAGGTGTTCGAGCATTGCGCGGGTTTGCAGGTTGCCCAAGGTGCCGATATCGACCTGTGCCGGGCCGTTGTCGAGGCCGGGCAACTGGTGGTCTGGACGCCGCAGGCCAGGCTGCTGCTCAGCGCCCAGCCTGAAGCGGATCATGCGTTGGCGCAGGCGCTGTTCGATCGCTGGCCCTCGGCCTTCAGCGAGCAGGCGGCGTCGTCCTTAGGCTGGCTGGAACAGGTCGAATAGGTCGAGGCGGATTATTGACAGGGCTGCAAGCTGACAGCGCAGCCCTGTCCTGCCTGTTTCGACAATCCCCCCGAGCCCGGCCGATCAAGGCCGGCTCCACGCTTGAGCGGTATCTCCCGCTGCACGCGCATTTACCTTGCCCGGTCAGGCTGATTGGCAATCTTTTTGCTAGATAACGGCAACTTACTGAATTGGTCAGTATTTTGTCAGCCCGCTATGGGCGTCAGCCTGTCAAGGTGTGTCGACAATGAAAGCAGTCATCCTGGCCGGAGGCCTGGGTACCCGTATCAGTGAAGAGTCGCATCTGCGCCCGAAACCGATGATCGAAATTGGTGGCAAGCCCATCATTTGGCACATCATGAAAATCTACTCCCATTACGGGATCAACGATTTCGTGATTTGCCTCGGTTACAAGGGCTATGTGATCAAGGAATACTTCGCGAACTATTTCCTGCACATGTCAGATGTCACCTTCGACATGTCGGAAAACCAGATGCATATCCACAACCGGCATGCCGAGCCTTGGCGGGTCACGCTGGTGGACACTGGCGAGAATACGGCAACTGGCGGGCGCCTCAAGCGGGTACGCGATTACGTTGGCGACGAAACCTTCTGCCTGACGTATGGCGACGGCGTTGCCGATGTGGACCTGCCAGCCTTGATCGATTTCCACAACCGCCATGGCAAACTGGCCACGGTCACTGCCGTTCAGCCGCCCGGGCGTTACGGTGCGCTGGATGTGCGGGGCGAGCAGGTGCATGGCTTCCAGGAAAAACCACTGGGTGACGGTGGCTGGATCAATGGCGGCTTCTTCGTGCTTGACCCCGGGGTCTTCGACTACATCGAAGGCGACGCCACCACATGGGAATACGAGCCCATGCGTGCCCTGGCGCAGGATGGCCAGCTGATGACCCATGTGCACCGTGGCTTCTGGCAGGCCATGGACACGCTGCGTGATCGCAGTTACCTGGAAGAGCGCTGGAAGGCCGATGAAGCACAATGGCGCATTTGGTCATGAGCCGTAGCTTCTGGTCGGGGCGTCGGGTTTTCCTGACAGGGCACAGCGGCTTCAAAGGCGGCTGGCTAGCCCTTTGCCTGCGCGAGATGGGCGCCGAAGTGTATGGCTACTCCCTGGCCCCCGATACCGCGCCCTCGCTTTATGACAGCGCCCGGCTAGCCGAATGCGTGGCTGGCGAGTTTGCCGATATTCGTGATGCTGACCGGTTGCTGCGCAGTGTGGCGGCATTTCGCCCGGAGGTTGTCTTGCACCTGGCCGCGCAGCCGCTGGTGCGCGAATCCTATCGCAGCCCGGCGCAAACGTACGCCACCAACGTTACCGGCACGCTCAACCTGCTTGAAGCCGTGCGGCAGTGCGACACGGTGCGTGCCGTGCTGGTGGTCACCAGCGACAAATGCTACGAGAACCGCGAGTGGCAATGGCCATACCGTGAGCAGGATGCCTTGGGGGGGCATGACCCCTACAGCAGCAGCAAGGCGTGCGTCGAGCTGCTGTGCGCCTCATGGCGCGAGTCGTTCCTGCGCGAGCGCGGTGTGGCGCTTGCGACCGCGCGTGCGGGCAACGTGATCGGTGGCGGTGACTGGTCAGCAGACCGGTTGCTGCCCGATATCCTGCGTGCCTGGGAAGCCGGCGAATCGGTGACCTTGCGCTACCCCGATGCCGTGCGCCCGTGGCAACACGTACTCGATCCGCTTCACGGCTACTTGCTGCTGGCCCAGGCGTTGATCGAGCGTGGCCAGGATGTGGCAGAGGCCTGGAATTTCGGCCCTGACAGTAGCGGGACGGCAACCGTGGGTGAGTTGGTACATGCCATGGCGCAGTTGTGGCCAAGCGAGGCGGGCTGGTCTGTCGAGGCGCGCGTGCAGCCTCATGAAGCAGGCTTGTTGACCCTCGACTCCTCCAGGGCTCGTCAATCGTTGGGCTGGCGGCCCAAGTGGGGCCTGAAGCAATCGTTGCGTCACACCCTTGAATGGCATCACGCCTGGCGCGATGGCCAAGACATGCAGCAATACTGCCGCACGCAAATAGCGGCACACGAAGGTGAGTTCAATGACTGATCAAACGGCGCAGCAGTTGCGCCAGCAAATTACCGAGCTCGTTGGCCGTTATGCCGAGCTGGAACTGGCCGCGCCCGGTTTTGTACCGGGTCAGCATGCGGTTCCGCCCTCTGGCAAAGTCATTGGTGCACCCGAACTACAAGCCATGACAGAAGCTGTGCTGGACGGCTGGTTGACCACCGGGCGCTTCAACCAGGCATTCGAAAAACGCCTGGCACGTTACCTGGGGCGGCGTGGCGTGCTCACCGCCAACTCCGGCTCTTCGGCGAACCTGTTGGCGTTTTCCGCCTTGACGTCGCCACGCCTGGGGGATCGTGCCATTCGCAAGGGGGACGAGGTCATTGGCGTGGCAGCGGGCTTCCCTACCACCGTCAACCCGATCCTGCAGTTTGGTGCCGTGCCGGTCTTCGTCGATATCGAGATGGGTACGTATAACGTCGACCCGGCCTTGATCGAGGCGGCGATCAGCCCGCGGACCAAGGCGATCATGTTGGCCCACACGCTGGGTAACCCGTTCAACCTGGCCGTGGTGCGAGAACTGTGCGACCGCTACGGCTTGTGGTTGATCGAGGACTGCTGCGATGCGCTGGGTGCCACTTATGATGGCCGCCAGGTGGGCAGCTTCGGCGACCTGGGTACACTCAGTTTCTATCCGGCCCACCATATCACCATGGGCGAGGGCGGGGCGGTTTTCACCGATTCTCCGCTGCTCAAGCGTATCGTCGAATCGTTCCGTGACTGGGGGCGTGACTGCTATTGCGGGCCAGGTGAAGACAACACCTGCAGCAAGCGTTTCTGCTGGCAGCTGGGTGACCTGCCGCAAGGTTACGACCACAAGTACACCTATTCCCACTTGGGCTACAACCTGAAGATCACCGACATGCAGGCTGCCTGCGCGTTGGCACAGATGGACCGGGTGGATGATTTCATCGCTGCACGCAAACGTAACTTTGCCTGGCTCAGCGAGCGTTTGTCCGGGTGTGTAGACCAACTGATCCTGCCACACGCTACGCCCAACAGCGACCCGTCCTGGTTTGGTTTCCCGCTGACACTGCGTGATGGTTGTGGTGTGGAGCGGCTGGATCTTTTGCGTCATCTCGATGCGCAGAAGGTGGGTACTCGCCTGCTGTTCGCCGGCAACCTCACCCGACAGCCCTACATGAAAGACCAGCAATACCGCGTAGCCAGTGACCTGACGGTGACCGACAAGATCATGAAGGACACCTTCTGGGTCGGCCTGTGGCCCGGGCTTGGCGAAGACCACCTTGAGCATGTGGCCGGCAGCATCGAAGCCTATGTGCGGAGGCTGCGCTGATGAGCGCCTTCGCGTGTGAACGAATTGCCGGGCGCGGCCACAGGTTGTTCGCCCGAGCCAGCGGCGCACGCCCGTCCATGCCACATCCAGGATGCAGCTCGTGAGCACTCAGCACTATCCGCCATTGCACGTTGCGTCGCCGCGCCCGTATTACATCGTTGCGCCCGCCTACCGGCATAACTCAGCCGGTATCCGGGTGATGCACATGTTGTGTCACCTGTTGAACCGGTGCGGCCAGGACGCCTACCTGTACAGCTCCACGACCAACCCGATGTGGCACACGCCCCTGCTCACCAATGAGTTGAAGCAACAGCATGAGCAGGCTGGGCGCCAGCCTATCGTGGTGTACCCGGAGGTGGTGTCAGGTAACCCGACCAACGCACGCTCGGTAGTGCGCTACCTGCTCAACGTACCGGGGTTGATCGCAGGGGATACGGAGTTTGCCGATTCGGAAATGATCTTTGCCTACGGTGAGCATCTGCTACCCAAGGGCGCGGGGGCTGAGCGCATACTGTTTCTGCCGCCGATCGACACATCGTTGTTCAACAACCTTGACAACCCCCATGACGGCCATCGCAAAGGTTGGCTGATCTACCCGGGGCGCCATACCCACGCGCTTCAGGAGCACCCCGAGCTGGCGGCGAGGTGCACGCTGATTACCAACGAATGGCCAGCTACCCCTCGGGAAATGGCAGAGCTGTTCCGGCGCAGTGAAGGTATCTACTGCTTTTCTTCCACCGCAACTGGTATGGAAGCGATGTTGTGTGGTTGCCCGGTCGTAGTGCTCAGATCCCCCTTTTTTGATGGGACGCCGCTAAATGTTGGCGAATTCGGCACGTATGGGTTGGCCTTCGAAGACTCGCTCGAGGCAATTGAGCATGCCAGGAGCGGCTTGGCCATCGTCCAGCAAAAGTATGCTGATTTACAGGTCCGGTTCTGGGAACAATTGGCCAGCTTCATCGAGCAGACCCAGGCCATGCCTTGCACCGACCTGCAAGCAGACACTATGCAGGGGGCTACAGGTCGGCCGGATGCACAGGTTGCCCAGTGGTTGCGCTCCCGTCGCCCTAGTGATGCGCAGGCCGCGTTGATCGCCCAGCGTCTGGAAGACAGGCGCATGGACTTGCCCAGGTTCGATTTCGTCATCCTCCCGGACGGCCCGTCAGCTGCGGTCGAGGCCACGCGTAAAAGCCTGCAAGGGCAGATGTATCAGCAGGTCGCCGTCCATTTGCCGGCTGATTGCGCGCTAGCCACGCTTAACCAGCTGGTCCTGCAGCAAGGGACCGGGCAGTGGATCTGCTTTGTTCGTGCGGGTACCACGTTCACACCGTTCGGGTTGTTGATGCTCGCGCTGGAACTGCTCGAGGGCGACCAGGTGCGTGCGGTGTATGCCGATGAGCTGGTAACCACCCCGCAGAGCATCCAGCATGCGCTGCTGCGCCCCGACTTCAATCTGGACATGCTGCTGGCCAGCCCGGCCCAGCTAGCGCGGCATTGGTTCTACCGACGTGAGGTATTCATCGAGGCGGGCGGTTTCGACCTGGACTGCGCGGGGGCGGCCGAGCTCGCGTTGCTGTTGCACTTGATCGAAGATGCCGATGGCCTCGACGGGCTGGCTCACGTCAGCGAACCCGTGTGCATATCGCCCAGCGAAGCGCCTGTCCACAGCCCTCAGGAACAGGCGGTGCTGCTGCGCCATTTGCAGCGGCGCGGCTATACCCAGGCGCAGGTGCGCATGCATCGGCCAGGCATTCATCGTATCGATTATGGGCACGCCGAGCAGCCATTGGTTTCGTTGGTCGTGCCATGCAATGGGCGTCTCGATCACGTACAGCGCTGCGTGCATGCGTTGATTGAAAAGACCCGTTACCCCCACTTCGAGATTCTGCTGGTAAACGATGGCGGCAGTAGCCCAGCTACCCGTGCCTGGCTGGATGGCCTTGTGGCGCGGGAGCAAAACCGGGTCAGCGTACTGAGTGATGCGTCGGTACGTGACCATGCCACTGCCTGTAATCTGGCGGCCAGGCATGCGCAGGGCGAGTACCTGGTGCTGCTGCACGAGGATACCGTGATCGTGCACGATGACTGGCTGGACGCGTTGCTCAATCACGGGCAACGGCCGGAAGTAGGCATCGTCGGCGCGAGGTTGATGCACCCCAATGGCATGGTCGAACAGGCTGTGCAGGTGCTGGGCTTGAATGGCCCGGGCAGCTCGGCGTTTTCCGGGCTGCCGCAGGATGAGGGGTACATGCGCCGGCTTGAGCTGGATCAGAACCTGAGTGCCGTGTCTGGCGCTTGCCTGCTGATTCGCCGGGCGCTTTACCTGGATGTGGGTGGAATGGACGAAGGCCTGGCGCAGCGCACCGGTGCCAGTCTCGATCTTTGCCTCAAGGCGCGGCAGGCCGGTTATCTCACGGTGTGGACGCCCCATGCTGTGCTGGTGTGCGAAGGGCAGGGCGAGCTCGTGCCTGCCGAAGCGGTCGAAGCCGAACAGGACGCGTTGTATGGCAAATGGCTGCCTGTCATCGCCCGCGATCCGGCCTACAACCGCAACCTGTCTTTGCAGGGGGCTGGTTTTGAGCTTGAGACTGACCCGGGCCTGTCGTGGAACCCCTTGAGCTGGCGGCCGTTGCCTGTGCTGCTGAGCATGCCGGGCGAACTTGCCGGCGCTGCTCGCAGTCGGGTTGTCGACCCGGCGTTGTCCATGAGTATCGCCGGCCTGGCGGATGTCCGCCTGGCTTTGCGGCCTTATCTGCCCGCTGAGCTGGAGCGGCTGCAGCCCGACAGCTGGGTGATGCGGCGGCCGGCCAGCGAGGCCCAGATTGACGCGTTGCGTCGCAATGCCCGGTTCAGCCGCGCATTCAAGGTGGGCGACGTGAATGCCGACTTGCCTGGCCTGGCTGAAGACGATCTTGCAGGGGCGCTGCGGTGGTCTGTCGGCGTTGTGGACAGGCTGGTGGTGCCAACCCAGGCATTGGCCGAAGCGCTGCAAGGCTTCTGTTCCGATATTCGTGTCATGCCGGATCGTCTGCATCCGGCGCGTTGGGGGGCGTTGGCCACTCAACGGCAGCCGGGTAGTCGCCCTCGTGTCGGGTGGGTGGGTGATCAGTTCGATGCACGCGTTCAGCACCTGATGCTGGAGATTGTTCAGGCCTTGCGTGCCGATGTGGACTGGGTCTGCCTGGGTGAATGTCCGCCACAGCTACAGCCTTACCTGCGCGAGCTGCATGGCCCGGTGCCATACGATGAGTATCCGCAGAAACTCATGTCGCTGGGGCTCGATCTGGCGCTGGCTCCGCTTGGCGATGGCTGGCTTGATGCGTGTCGCAGCAATGTGCGGCTTCTGGAGTATGCCGCCTGCGGTTATCCGGTGGTGTGCAGTGACGTATTGCCCTACCAAGGGTTGCCCGTGACCAGGGTCAGGAACACGGCCGGCGACTGGGTCAGTGCTATCCAGGCGCACCTTGCCGAGCCTGCTGCCAGTGCAAAGGGTGCGCAAGCGTTGCGCGAGCAGGTGCTGGCACGGCACATGCTGGATGAAGGCTATGCACGCCAATGGCTTGACGCCTGGCTGCCAGGGTGAGGGCAGACCAGACACCGATAGCGAAGAGTCAACTATTCCAATAGCCGCCGGGTACGTCCCAGGGCGGCGTGCAATGCCGGCATAGCCGCACATAGAACACAGCATGCTTTGGCGCCACATCGACCCGGCGCATGGCAATCAGGGGAGTATCCGGTGAAAACCATTAGTCAGCGTGACAAAGATCTGTTTGAAAACCTGTTCGTACTGGAACTCGCCAACAATCATTGGGGCAAGCTGGAGCGCGGCCTGAAAATTGTCCGCGACCACGGCACGATTGCGCGTTACAACAACGTCAAGGCTGCCATCAAGCTGCAGTTCCGTGATGTCGACGAGTTCATCCATCCTGATTTCAAAGGTACTGCAGACCTTCGCTATGTGAAGAAGACCGAGGACACTCGCCTGACCAAGGCGGAGTTTGCCCGCATGGTGGAAGAAGTCCGCAACCTGAGCTGCATTCCTATGGCGACGCCGTTCGACGAAGCCTCGGTTGATCTGTGCGTCGAATTCGACATGCCGATCATCAAGATCGCCAGTTCCGACATGAACGACTGGCCGCTTATCGAGAAAATCGCGTCTACCCGCCGGCCGACCATCATTTCCACCGGTGGCGCATCGGAAAAAGACCTGGACGATATCGTTCGCTTTTTTGAAAAGCGTGATATCCCGTTGGCCATCAACCATTGCGTTTCGCTTTACCCCAGCGAGGACGACGAGCTGCAGCTCGACCAGATCGACTACCTGCGCAACCGTTACCCTGGGCATGTCATTGGTTTGTCGACCCATGAGTACCATGACTGGCACTCTTCCATGCTCATTTCCTACGGCAAAGGTGTACGTACCTGGGAAAGGCACATTGATATCCAGTACCAAGGTGTGCCGGTTTCCAACTATTGCTCGCTCCCGGAGCAGTGCGACGCCTGGTACAAGGCGTTCCACAAGGCCAAGGAAATGTGCGGGGGTGTCAGCGGCACTCGACGCATCATTTCGCGCAAGGAAACCGAGTACCTCAACGCACTCGTGCGCGGTGCCTACGCACGTCGGGACCTGTCGCCAGGCTACGTACTGAACCGGGACGAGTTCGAAAAGGACTTCTACCTTGCCATCCCGTTGCACAAAGGGCAGCTGTCCTGCCGGGAAGTGATGAACGGTGAAACGCTGCTGCGGCCGATCAAGGCAAACGAACGCCTGACCATCGACCACATTGACGGGCCATACAGTGAAACCCCGGCACTGAAAGAACTGATCCTGGGCCGAGGGCTGTGATGATGGCGACTGTATCTCAGCAAATTGCGCAGTGGCTGGTTCAGCAGGGGGTCGAGCAGGTTTTCACCGTTACCGGTGGCGGTGCCATGTTCCTCAACCAGGCCTTGGGTGGCCATGAGCAACTGCGTTGCACGTTCATGCACCATGAGCAGGCTTGTGCCATGGCTGCCGAAGGTTATGCGCGCATCACCGGCAAGCCGGCCGTGGTGATGTTGACGACCGGCCCGGGCTCTATCAACGCGCTCAATGGAGTGCATGGGGCGTTCACCGATTCCATTCCCATGATCGTGCTGTCTGGCCAGATCAAGCGCGAGACCTGTGTGTCTTTCCAGGATGTGCCTGGCCTGCGCCAACTGGGTGATCAGGAGGGGCCGACCATCGCCATGGCCAGCCCGGTCTGCAAGTATGCGCAGATCGTGCGTTCGGAGCAGGATGTGGAGGTCATGCTGCCCAAGGCCTTCGCCGAAGCAGTGGGCGGTCGGCCCGGGCCTGTCTGGCTCGATATTCCACTGGATATCCAGCAATCCAAAGCACCGCTCGATATCCCCGCGCCATCGCTGGTCCAGCCGCCTCGGGCCGAGGGTTTGCGCGCGGCTTGCCGTGATATCGTCGGCAAGCTGTTGCAATCGCACCGTCCTGTGGTACTGGGCGGCACTGGCGTACGCCTTTCGCGCACCGAGCAACGGCTGCTGGCGCTGGTGGAGCGCTACGGCATCCCCCTGGCGACCGCCTGGACCCATGATCTGATTGCGTCCGATCACCCATTGTTCGCCGGCCGTCCTGGCACTATCGGTACCCGTGCCGGCAACTTCTGCTTGCAGGCGGCTGACTTTGTGCTGGTGCTGGGGTCGCGCCTTAATGTTCGCCAGACCAGCTACAACTGGCAGGCGTTCGCCAAGCACGCCTGGGTGGCTCAGGTCGATATCGACGCCGCCGAGCTGAACAAGCCCACCGTGCGCCCGGACTTCGGCGTTGCTGCCGACCTGGCAGACTTCCTCGATGTCTTCGAGCAAGAGCTGGCAAAGGCTACCGTTCAGAGTTTTGCGCCGTGGGTGCAATGGTGCCAGCACATAGGGCGTACCTATCCTGCAGCGGCGGAGCACACGCAAAAAGCCGATGGGCCTTTGAACCCGTACCTGATGGTGCAGCGCATTTTTGCGCAGATGCGTGCGGATGACATCGTGGTGTGTGGCAACGCGTCAGCCTGCATCCTGCCATTCCAGATCGGCGCCTTGCAGAAGGGCCAGCGCCTGTTCAGTAACTCCGGCTCCGCGTCGATGGGCTATGACCTGCCAGCGGCCATTGGTGCGGCGACGGCAGCCAAAGCGGAAGGTGCACGCCGGGTGATCTGCTTTGCCGGCGACGGCAGCCTGCAGATGAACATTCAGGAACTGCAAACGCTCAAGACCCTCGGCGTCAACGTGATCGTGATCGTGCTCAACAATCGAGGTTACCTCTCGATCTGGCAAACACACGAAAACTTCTTTGGTCGGGTGATCGGCGCCACGCCTGAATCAGGCGTGGATTTCCCGGACTTCACTGCCGTGGCCAGTGCTTATGGCCTGCGCGCCGAAAGCATCGCTACGCAGGGCGACCTGGCGCGGCTCGATACGCTTCTGGAAAGTGATGGCCCGATGTTGATCGACCTGCATGTCGACCCGCGGCAGGAGTTCGTGCCGCGTATCAAGTCGCGGGTCGATGCCAACGGTGCGTTCGTCACCCCGGAGCTCGATGACATGCACCCGTTCCTGGAGCCGGAAACCATGGCGCGAATTCGTGCAGAAGCTGCAGCGCTGCGTGCTGTCCCTATCACCGACACGACTGGCGATTGACATGGCTGACACAACGTGGCGCTTCGAAGACTTCATGGCTCTGCGCGACCGGGCGAACGACGTGAAACCGGCGCACATTGATCCTCGTCGACCGCTGTGGATCTTTGGTGCGGGGAATTTCGGCCTTAGCCTGGCAACGGCGATGCAGCAGCAAGGCTTTGTCGTTGGGGGCTTTGTCGAGACGTCACCGCGATCTGACAGGGTTGCAGGGTTGCCGGTGGTGAACTGGCAACAGCTGTCGCAAGATGCCCCAACGGCCCAGGTCGCGCTCGGAATACTCAATCGTGATACGCCCTACGATGCGTTGCTAGGCATCGCTGCGAAAGCAGGTTTTGCCAACCTGTTGATGCCGTGGGATCTGTACGAGCAGTTCTCCGAGGCTTTGGGCTGGAGGTTCTGGTTGGGCGCTCGCGCCTCTCTGTTGGGTGCAATGGAGCGTATCGGGCGTGTTGCCGAAGGGCTGGCTGACGATGAGAGTCGCAAGATACTTTATCGGATATGCGCTTTCCGCCTTGGGCTCGATATGCAATACGCCAGCTTTTCTTCGGGCGAGGCGCAGTACATCAATGAGTTGACCGTGCCTGCCTTGACAGGGCGCGCGATCACCTTCGTCGACTGTGGTGCCTATGATGGCGATAGCTATGAGGCATTGCTGGCGCGGCCTGAGGTTTCCTGTGGGCAGGCGTTTCTGCTTGAGCCTGATCCTGGCAACTTCGTCCGGCTGGTCCAGCAGGTCTCGGCCAAGGGGCGCAATGCCGTCTGTTTGCCCCTGGCTGCCGCTGAGCGCCACAGCCTCTTGACCTTCAACGCTGGCCAGGGAGAAGCCTGCGCTATCAGTGATCAGGGTGACGGAATCTCGATTGCTGCGGTGGCGTTGGATCAAATGTTGCCCGCAGTTCCGGTAGACCTGATCAAGCTTGATGTGGAGGGTGCTGAGGCCGCTGTTTTACGCGGTGCTGCAGGTATCATTCGGCGAAATCGGCCGGTGCTCGCGGTGTCCCTCTACCATAATCAGCAGGATCTATGGGAGCTGCCAGAGCTGCTGTCAGCGCTGTGCCCGAGCTATCGGCTTCATATACGGCAGCATGCATCGAACACGTTCGAGTCTGTCCTGTATGCGGTTCCGGGCCAATGAAGGTGCTATTGACCGGTGGCACCGGTTTTTTTGGCAAGGCGTTGCTGCGGCACTGGATGGCGGCCGCCAATGCAGGTGCCGCTGTCCCTATGGTCACCGTCCTGAGCCGCTCTCCAGAAAGCTTTCTTGAGCGGTATCCAGAATTTGGCATCCATGACTGGATACGCCTGTATCGTGGCGACATCCTGGATCCTGAGTCTTTGCCAGAGGGCGGGGATTTCAGTCATGTACTGCATGCTGCGGCCGACTCGACTGCAGGGCCACAGCTGTCTCCGTTACAGCGCTACACCCAGATTGTCGATGGCACTCGAAATTTGCTGGACTATGCAGCCCGGCATTCTATCCCGCGCTTCCTGATGATCAGTTCCGGTGGTGTGTACGGCCCCCAGCCACAGGGGCTGGAGCAGATCCCCGAGGATTACCACGGGTTGCCCGACCCGCTGGAACCTGCCCATGCCTACAGCGTTGCCAAGCGCTGTGCCGAGCATCTGTGCATCCTGTACCAGCAGCAGTTTGGCCTGGAAGTGGTCATCGCCCGCTGTTTCGCGTTTGTCGGCAGGGACCTGCCGCGCGATGTGCACTTCGCGATAGGCAACTTCATCCGCGACGCGCTTGAGTCGCCTGCCATTCGCGTCAGTGGGGATGGAACGCCCGTGCGTTCCTACATGGACCAGCGTGATCTGGCTCACTGGCTGGATGTGATGTTGCGCCAAGGGCGTGCGGGCACTGCTTACAACGTCGGCTCGGATGAGGCGGTGACGATCGCTGAGCTCGCGCATCAGGTGCGTGACGTGCTGTCCCCCCAAAAAACGGTGCACATTGCAGCCGCTCAGGCTACTCCGGGGAGTTTCCGGAACCGGTATGTACCCTGCATCGACAAGGCGCGCTCGGAGCTCGGGTTGCAACTGCGCCATGGCTTGCAGCAGTCGATCAAGGACGCGGCGATTTAGCTGGCCGCTCGGTTGAGCTGGCCGAGGTGTAGTACTCTTTTTTGACTTGGGCTGCGGTAATGAGTCCTTTGGGCTGCGTGAACACCATGCAAAAGCAGCCCCGGCATTGCGGCATTCGCAGCTTTGGTCGTATAACCGTGACTTGGCAGTCGAAACGTGCATCTTTAATCTATCAAGTCAGCGGGCAGCCACGTCGATGGCCTGACGAGGCCAGTTTCAGGCCCGATCCCGCACTATCCGCCATGTCAACCGGGAAGCCACAATGATTGGCATTAAAAGCATCGCCAGTTACGTACCTGTGAATGGTGTAGACAACTACGCCCAAGGTGCGAAATTCGGCAAGGATCAAGAGTTCATTTTCGGCAAGATCGGCTCCACCTTCTTGCCGCGCAAGGATGCCAACCAGGAAACATCCGATCTTTGTGTCGAGGCAGCCCAAGCATTGTTTGCCGCCAACCAGTCGCTGGATCGTGCTGCCATCGATGCCGTGATCGTGGTCACCCAGAACGGCGATGCCGAAGGGCTGCCGCACACTGCGGCGATCGTTCAGCACAAGCTCGGGCTGTCCACCGCCGTCGCGGCCTTTGACATTTCCCTGGGCTGCTCGGGCTATGTGTATGGCTTGTATGCCATGAAGGGTTTCATGGAGGCCGCGGGCCTTAAAAACGGCCTGCTGATCACTGCCGACCCTTACTCGAAAATTGTCGACCCGGAAGATCGCAATACCACCATGCTGTTCGGTGACGCCGCTACCGCCACCTGGATGGGCGAGGGCGCTGCCTGGCAATTGGGCAAGTCGTTGTTCGGCAGCGATGGCGCTGGTGCCGAGCACCTGCGTACCACCGATGGCAAGTTCTTCATGAATGGTCGGCAGGTCTACAACTTTGCCTTGGTCAAGGTGCCGGCGCACTTGCAACAGCTGCTTGAGGCCAGCGCACTCCAGGCCGAGGATATCGACCTGTATTGCCTGCACCAGGGCAGCGCGGCGATCGTCGATGCCGTTTCGTCGCGCTTCGATGAAGGCGAGCACAAGCAGAAGTTCGTCAAGGATATGGTCGAGACGGGCAATACCGTGTCGTCCAGCATACCGTTGCTGCTGGAAAAGCACGTGCTTGGCTCCAGCTTCAAGCGCGTGGCGCTGAGTGGCTTCGGGGTGGGCTTGTCGTGGGGCTCGGCCATTATCGAGCGTTGTGACTGACCGTTCGTCGCCTCCACTAACGCCGTCATCATCTGACGGCGTTTTACTTTCTATCCTGCATCAATGTGGCGCCTGTAAATTGGCGTCAACTCCTTGATTTCATTGGGCTGGCACGGTGCCAGCAAATTTTTTTGAAATTACGCTAAAGCAAGCCGCCCTGACGACGATAACTATTACGAAGGTTCTCTGTGCCACCTCCGGCGAATTGCCAAGGCCGGAAGCCGTAGTACCCAATCCAACGAGGAATTCGTCATGGCTTTGACTGTAAACACCAACACCACCTCCCTGGGCGTTCAGAAGAACCTGAACCGGGCTTCCGATGCACTGGGCACCTCGATGACCCGTCTGTCTTCCGGCCTGAAAATCAACAGCGCCAAAGACGACGCTGCCGGCCTGCAGATCGCTACCCGCATGACTTCGCAGATCCGTGGCCAGACCATGGCGATCAAAAACGCCAACGACGCCATCTCCATCGCCCAGACTGCTGAAGGCGCGATGCAAGAGCAGACCAACATCCTGCAGCGTATGCGTGAACTGGCTGTTCAGTCGCGAAACGACAACAACAGCGAAGCAGACCGCGACGCACTGGATAAAGAATTCCAGTCGATGCTCAAAGAGATCGACCGTATCGCCGGTTCGACCCAGCTGAACGGCAAGAACCTGCTGGACGGTACCGCCAGCGACATGACCTTCCAGGTCGGTTCCAACACCGGTAGCGACAACCAGATCACCATCAGCCTGAGCGATGCCATGAACACCACTGGCGCGCTGAGCGGCCTGAGTGGCATGAGCATCACCGGTGCCGACAGCGCCGCTGCCGAAGCGACCTTCACCGCCGCCCTGAGCGCCATCGATGACGCACTGAACGCGATCAACAGCACCCGTGCCGACCTGGGTGCCGTTCAGAACCGTCTGACCAGCACCATCAACAACCTGCAGAACATCAACGAAAACGCCGAAGCCGCCCGTGGCCGTGTACAGGACACCGACTTCGCCGCTGAAACTGCCCAGCTGACCAAGCAGCAGACCCTGCAGCAAGCTTCCACTTCGATTCTGGCCCAGGCCAACCAACTGCCATCCGCCGTACTGAAGCTGCTTCAGTAATCGCTGATGGTGATCGGCGGGGGAGTGCATTCTAAGGCGCTTCCCCGCCTTTTCGTTATGAGGTGGTAGACATGGACATGAGCGTCAAGCTGAATCTGTCCTACCCGGCATCCCGCCCCGCTGAACAGGCTGGCGAAAAACCGGTTGCCCGCACCGAGCAAGCGTCGCGTAGCGGCAGTGACACGCTGGTACCCAATGCCATCAGTGCTGCCGAGCACAGCAATGATGCCGAAAAAGTGAAAAACGCTGTTTCGGAAATCGAAAAGTTTCTCAGCTCCACCCGACGCAACCTGGAATTCTCCACGGACGAAGAATCCGGAAAGATCGTCGTCAAGGTCATCGCCAGTGAAACCGGCGAGCTGATCCGCCAATTGCCTTCTGAAGAGGCTTTGCGGATTGCGCATAACCTGAGCGATGTAAACAGTATTTTGTTCGACGCCAAGGTCTGATCGGCGGAGAATGTGCTAAGGCAGGAATCACGTCGGGCTTGCAGGAGCAGGTGCTGACGGTCAACAAAGAGGGATAACTGTATGGCGAGCACCCTGGTTTCCAGTATCGGTCAAGGTACGGGGCTGAATATCACCGAAATGGTCGCGGCGTTGGTCAATGCCGACACGGCAGCCAAGAAGGCGCAGATCACTCGGCAGACCAGCAACAATACCGCGATGATTTCCGGTGTGGGCTCGCTGCGCAGTGCCCTGACGGCGTTTCAGGACGCCATGGCGAAGCTGAACAGCTCCACCAGCCCTGCGTTCAATGCATACGCCGCCAAGTCGGCCAATGAGTCAGTGGTCAAGGTGACGGCTGGCAACACGGCAGTGGCCGGCAGCTACGACATTGTGGTCAACAAGCTGGCGACCGGCTCGAAAGTGGCCAGTGCCCCGATCGCTGGCGGTGCGGCTGCAACGGTGACGGGCGGTACGCTGACCATCGAGCAGAACGGCAACACCTATGAGCTCGAAGTTGAAGATGGCGCGTCGTTGCAGTCCGTGCGTGACCAGATCAACAAAGAGCTGGGTGTTCAGGGTATCTCTGCCAACATCGTGAACGGCAAGGACGGTGCGCGGCTGGTGTTCAGCTCCACCACCACCGGTGCCAAGACCGACCTGATGGTCAGTGGTGTCCCTGAGCTTGAGATCGACGGTACTCAGCAGATGTCGGACACCGGCGCCGGGTTCATTACCGCCAAGGCGCAGGATGCCGAGCTGACCATCGATGGCCTGGTGGTCACCAGCAAGAAGAACACCATCACCGACGCCATCAGTGGCATCACGCTGGAGCTGACGGGCGTCAGTGCCAATTCGGGCGCCGGCGGTGTCCCAACCAATGTTGCGGTGTCGCAGGACAATACAGGTCTGCAAAAGTCGATTCAGTCGTTCGTCGATGCCTACAACACGTTGCAGAAAACCATTACTGCGCTGACAACGTCCACGCGTGACGAAGATGACAACCTGTCGCTCGGCCCGTTGAGCAACGACCCGACCACCCGTTCGCTGGTCAACGATATTCGCAAGGTGCTGTCCGAGGTAGGGGCGGGCGACCAGCTGACGACCCTGAGCCAGCTGGGTATCAACACCACGAAAGATGGCACCCTCGAATTCAACTCGACCAAGTTCACCGCGGCGATGAACGACAAGAAGCTGGGCTCCGAAGTTCAGGAGTTGTTCACCGGCTCCAATGGGTTGATCGAGCGCATGAACAAGGCCATCGATCCGTACAACTCCACGGACGGCAGCCTGGCCACGCGCAAAAGCAACCTGGACAAGGTGGCGAAGAACCTGGCAGACCAGCAGACCGCGCTGGATCGTCGCACCGAGGCTTTGACCGAGTCGCTGACCAAGAAGTGGGTGGCAATGGACACCGCTGTGGCCAAGTTGAATGCCCAGGCCGACCAGATCAAATCGGTTTTCGACGCTATCAACGCGCAGGCCAAGAACTCCTGATCGTTCTCGCCTTTTGCCACGTAAAAAGCCCGGCAGCGCCTCGTGTCGCTCCGGGCTTTTTGCGTTGGCACTAAAGTTTTTTGACGCTCAGGCGATACACAGGTACAAGCAACCTTTTCGCTGCAACGAGGTAGATCCATGAACCCGATGTTGGCCCTTCGTCAATACCAGAAAGTCAACGGCGTGGCGCAGACGTCCGAAGCCAGTCCACACCGCCTGGTACAGATGCTCATGCAGGGCGGCCTTGATCGTATGGCCCAGGCCAAAGGTGCCATCGCGCGTAATGACATCGCGCAGCGCGGTATTCTGCTCGGCAAGGCCATCGACATCATCGGCGGGCTGCGTGAAGGGCTGGACCTGGAAAACCATGCTGACAACCTGGCTGAGCTGGATAGCCTGTATGTCTACATGAGCCGCCGCCTGACCGAAGCCAATCTCAAGGGCGACCCGGCCATCATCGACGAGGTCGCGCGCCTGCTGATCACTGTGAAGGAAGGTTGGGACGCAATCGGCGATCAGTCGTCGGCTTCCTGATAAAGGAGCATGACATGAGCGAAGTAATCGCCCGCATCGAACAGACCCGCGACATGCTGCTGGCGGCGCTGGCCGAACGCGACTGGGAAGCGGTGGGGGAGCTGGACCTGGAATGCCGCTTGCGCATTGGTGACATGGTGTCCGAAGCCAAAGGCAATGAGGCGGATGTCAGTGCCAGCCTTGAGCAATTGTTGGCCGTTTACCGCCAGCTAATCGAGGTTGCAAGTGGCGAGCGTCAATCCTTGGTCGACGAAATGACGAAAATCCGTCAGGCGAAGAACGCGGCAAAGGTATACCATTTGTTCACCTGACCACCGATGTTGCAAAAAGCCGTGCGCCATTAATTTGACTGACCGGTGTTTTTTGACTTTACTAGTGGCTGTTTTCGAATTTCAGACGTCCGAACACTGACCATTCAGTCGGAATGATGTCGAGCACGCCCACAGGGCGCCGATATGACTAGGGAAGTTGCTATTGCATGTGGCGTGAAACCAAGATTCTGCTGATCGACGACGACAGCGCACGCCGCCGTGACCTGGCGGTGGTGCTCAATTTCCTCGGCGAAGAAAACCTCGCTTGCTCAAGCCAGGACTGGCAGCAAGTCGTCGAGCCGTTGTCTTCCAGTCGCGAAGTGTTATGTGTGCTCATTGGCACCGTGAACGCATCGGGCAATCTCCTTGGGCTGCTTAAGACAGTGGCTGCCTGGGATGAGTTCCTTCCGGTTCTGCTTTTAGGTGAAATTTCTTCGGCCGAGCTGCCGGAAGAGCTTCGCCGCCGTGTGCTTTCCAACCTGGAAATGCCGCCAAGCTACAGCCAGCTGCTGGATTCGCTGCACCGTGCCCAGGTCTACCGTGAAATGTACGATCAGGCGCGCGAGCGCGGCCGCCAGCGCGAGCCCAATCTGTTCCGCAGCCTGGTCGGCACCAGCCGTGCCATCCAGCATGTGCGGCAGATGATGCAGCAAGTGGCCGACACCGATGCCAGCGTGTTGATCCTGGGCGAGTCGGGTACGGGCAAAGAGGTGGTGGCGCGTAACCTGCACTACCACTCCAAGCGCCGCGAAGCGCCGTTCGTGCCGGTCAACTGTGGCGCGATCCCGGCCGAGTTGCTGGAAAGCGAGCTGTTCGGCCACGAGAAGGGTGCCTTTACCGGTGCGATCACCAGCCGTGCCGGGCGTTTCGAGTTGGCCAACGGCGGTACCTTGTTCCTTGATGAAATTGGCGACATGCCGTTGCCGATGCAGGTCAAGCTGCTGCGTGTGCTGCAGGAGCGCACCTTCGAGCGCGTGGGTAGCAACAAGACCCAGAGCATCGATGTGCGCATCATCGCCGCGACGCACAAGAACCTCGAGACCATGATCGAGGACGGCACCTTCCGTGAAGACCTGTATTACCGCCTGAACGTGTTCCCCATCGAGATGGCGCCGCTGCGTGAGCGGGTGGAAGATATCC
The DNA here is from genome assembly GCF_003208145.1 of Pseudomonas sp. RV120224-01b. Lineage (NCBI taxonomy): Bacteria > Pseudomonadati > Pseudomonadota > Gammaproteobacteria > Pseudomonadales > Pseudomonadaceae > Pseudomonas > Pseudomonas sp. RV120224-01b. Next base: position 129,043 of record NZ_QKMQ01000011.1, read on the forward strand.
CGCTGCTGATGAACGAGCTGATCTCGCGCATGGAGCATGAGAAGCGCGGTTCCATCCGCTTCAACTCTGCCTCGATCATGTCGCTGTGCCGCCACGGCTGGCCGGGTAACGTGCGTGAGCTGGCCAACCTGGTCGAGCGCATGGCGATCATGCACCCGTACGGTGTGATTGGCGTGTCCGAGTTGCCGAAGAAGTTCCGCTACGTCGACGATGAAGATGAGCAGATGGTCGACAGCCTGCGCAGCGACCTGGAAGAGCGCGTGGCGATCAATGGCCATACGCCGAACTTCAGCAACCATGCCATGCTGCCGCCAGAAGGGCTCGACCTGAAAGACTACCTCGGTAGCCTGGAGCAGGGCCTGATCCAGCAGGCGCTGGATGATGCCAACGGTATCGTTGCGCGCGCGGCTGAACGTTTGCGCATTCGCCGGACCACCCTGGTCGAGAAGATGCGCAAGTACGGCATGAGCCGCCAGGGCGGCGAGGACCAGGCAGAGGACTGATGTCGCCTGATCCGGCCTCTTCGCGGGTAAACCCGCTCCCACAGGTACTGCACAAGGCTTAAGGCCTGCGCTGTCCCTGTGGGAGCGGGTTTGCCCGCGGAGAGGCCCCACAGGCAACTCAATTCCCTATCTCCGGCACGGCTATTGCTACACCGCTGGGAACATACCGTTTTTATGACGGTCAGCCACGCGAGAGAGCACGATGCCCCAGGCCGCCCACGTATCCCTAGCCCCCGACCAGCAGGGGCAAACCCCGGTGGAACAGGAAAGCCGCCAGGGTGTCGAGCAAGCCTTCGCCTTGTTCAATCAGGTGTCCAGCCAGTTGAGCCAGTCCTACAGCCTGCTCGAAGCCCGGGTCAGTGAGCTCAAGGGTGAGCTGGCCGTGGTCAGCGCCCAGCGCATCGCCGAACTCAGCGAGAAGGAGCGCCTGGCCAACCGTCTGCAAAACCTGCTGGATCTGCTACCCGGCGGGGTGATCGTGATCGACGGCCAGGGCCTGGTGCGTGAAGCCAACCCGGCTGCCTGCGAGTTGCTCGGTGAGCCGCTGATCGGCCAGCTGTGGCGCCAGGTGATTGCCCGCAGCTTTGCCCCGCGCAAGGACGATGGCCACGAAGTCTCGTTGCGCGACGGCCGTCGCCTGTCGATCGCCACCCGTTCGCTGGACGCCGAGCCCGGCCAGCTGGTGCTGCTCAATGACCTGACTGAAACCCGTCGCCTGCAAGACCAGCTGGCGCGCCACGAGCGGTTGTCGTCGCTTGGGCGCATGGTCGCTTCGCTGGCGCATCAAATCCGTACGCCGCTGTCGGCAGCCATGCTGTACGCCAGTCATCTGGCCGATAGCGAGCAACAGCTGAGCGCGGAAACCCGCCAGCGCTTTGCCGGCACCCTGAAGGAACGCCTGCACGAACTGGAGCACCAGGTGCGCGACATGCTGGTGTTCGCCCGTGGCGAGCTGCCGCTGGGTGATCGGGTTACTCCGAAAGCCTTGTTCCAGGCGCTGCAGCAGGCGGCCCAGGTGCATGTGCAGGGGCATGCCGTGCGCTGGCAGTGTGACAGCCACCTGGGTGAGCTGCTGTGCAACCGCGACACCCTGGTGGGGGCCTTGCTCAACCTGGTCGAAAATGCCCTGCAGGCCAGCGACGGGCCGGCACGGCTGAAGGTGCACGTGTACCGCCGTGAACACACCTTGCACCTGTGCGTCAGCGATGCTGGCTGCGGTATCGATGCCGATTTGCTCGGCCGCCTGGGTGAGCCGTTCCTGACCACCAAGGCCACCGGTACCGGTTTGGGCCTGGCCGTGGTCAAGGCCGTGGTGCGTGCGCACCAGGGCAGGATCAACCTGCGCTCGAAAGTGGGCCGTGGTACTTGCGTGCGGGTAGAGCTGCCCTTGATCGACGGGCAATTGGCGGAGGGGGTGTGATGGCAATCAAGGTGCTGCTGGTCGAGGACGACCGCGTATTGCGCCAGGCGCTGGGCGATACCCTGGAAATCGGCGGTTTCGCCTACCAGGCGGTGGGCAGTGCCGAAGAAGCGCTGGACGCCGTGCTGGATGACGCCTTCAGCCTGGTGGTCAGTGACGTGAACATGCCCGGCATGGACGGGCACCAGTTGCTCAGCCAGCTGCGCCGCCAGCAACCGCAGTTGCCGGTGTTGCTGATGACCGCGCACGCCGCCGTCGAGCGTGCGGTCGAGGCGATGCGCCAGGGCGCTGCCGACTACCTGGTCAAGCCGTTCGAGCCCAAGGCGCTGCTCAGCCTGGTCGAACGGCATGCCGCCGGGCGCGTGACCGGCGAAGAAGGGCCGGTGGCCTGCGAGCCGGCCAGCCGCCAGTTGCTGGAGCTGGCCGCCCGGGTGGCGCGCAGTGACTCGACCGTGCTGATTTCCGGCGAGTCCGGTACTGGCAAGGAAGTGCTGGCGCGCTACATTCACCAGCAGTCGCCCCGTGCCGCGCAGCCCTTCGTCGCGATCAACTGCGCGGCGATCCCCGACAATATGCTTGAGGCTACTCTGTTCGGTCACGAGAAGGGCGCCTTCACTGGCGCTATCGCTGCCCAGGCCGGCAAGTTCGAACAGGCCGAAGGTGGCACGTTGCTGCTCGACGAAATCTCGGAAATGCCCATGGCCTTGCAGGCCAAGCTGCTGCGTGTGCTGCAGGAACGCGAGGTGGAGCGGGTAGGCGGGCGCAAGCCGATCAGCCTCGACATTCGTGTGCTGGCCACCACCAACCGTGACCTGGCAGGCGAGGTGGCGGCCGGGCGCTTCCGCGAAGACCTGTACTACCGCCTGTCGGTGTTTCCGCTGGCCTGGCGCCCGCTGCGCGAGCGCCCAGGCGACATCCTGCAACTGGCTGAGCGCCTGTTGGCGCGGCATGTGGCCAAGATGAAGCATGCCCCGGTGCGCCTCTCGCCCGCGGCCCGGGCCTGCCTGCAGGCGCACGCATGGCCAGGCAACGTGCGTGAACTGGACAACGCCCTGCAGCGGGCGCTGATCCTGCAGCAGGGTGGGGTGATCGAGGCGGCGGATTTTTGTCTGGCAGGCGCCATTCCATTGTCGGCCGGCACCGAGCCCTCGCCTGAGGTGATTGTTGAGGCAAGTGGGCTGGGTGATGACATGCGTCGCCACGAGTACCAGATGATCATCGACACCCTGCGCGCCGAGCGCGGCCGCCGCAAGGAGGCAGCCGAGCGCCTCGGGATCAGCCCGCGCACCTTGCGTTACAAGCTGGCGCAGATGCGTGACGCCGGATTCGATGTAGAAGCCAGGCTGTTCGGCTGAAGAGCAACTTTTCCGCAGTTGGCGCGGCCCCCTGTGGGAGCGGCCTTGTGTCGCGATAGGGCCGCAAGGCGGCCCCGGCGATCTTTGCGGCGAAGCTGAATAACTGGGGCCGCTTCGCGCCCCTATCGCGACACAAGGCCGCTCCCACAGGAATTGTGCGACCTCTGGGGAAATCAGTCGCAAAGGCTGGCACCTTTGTTGCTTTAGGTAGGCTATCCGCCGCATGAACGTCAAAAAAATGCGGCTGCAGGGAGAGAGAAGGGTCATGAGCCAAGGTGTTGAATTCAATCGTCTGATGTTGGACATGCGGGCCATGCAGGCTGATGCCATGTCGTTGCCGAAGGTCGCTGCCGCACCAGAGCTGGCGCCGGGGCAAAGTACCTTTGCCGACATGCTCGGCCAGGCCATCGGCAAGGTGCATGAGACGCAGCAGGCCTCGACCCAGCTGGCCAATGCCTTCGAAATCGGCAAGAGCGGCGTCGACCTGACGGACGTGATGATCGCTTCGCAAAAGGCCAGCGTGTCGATGCAGGCCCTGACCCAGGTACGCAACAAGGTGGTCCAGTCGTACCAGGACATCATGCAGATGCCGGTTTGAGGACGGATGTAAACCATGGCTGAAGCAGTCGTCGACAACCCCCCTGCCAAGACTGGCGCGCCAGCGGCCAAGCGGCCGCTGCCCGGTATGTCGTTCCTGGAAAACATCGCACAGATGCCCATGCTGCGGCAGATCGGCCTCATGGTCGGCCTGGCGGCCAGCGTGGCGATCGGCTTTGCCGTGGTGCTGTGGTCGCAACAACCCGATTATCGTCCGTTGTACGGCAGCCTGTCGGGCATGGACACCAAGCAGGTCATGGACACCCTGGCCGCTGCTGATATCCCTTATAACGTGGAACCCAACTCGGGTGCTCTGCTGGTCAAAGCCGACGATCTCTCCCGTGCGCGCCTGAAGCTGGCCGCCGCCGGGGTGGCGCCGAGCGACGGCAACGTGGGTTTCGAGCTGCTCGACAAGGAGCAGGGCCTGGGCACCAGCCAGTTCATGGAGGCCACCCGCTACCGCCGCAGCCTGGAAGGTGAGCTGGCGCGTACTGTTTCCAGCCTGAACAATGTCAAGGGTGCACGCGTGCACCTGGCCATCCCGAAAAGCTCGGTATTCGTGCGCGATGAACGCAAGCCCAGCGCCTCGGTGCTGGTCGAGCTGTACCCGGGCCGTGCCCTGGAAGCCGGACAGGTGATGGCCATCGTCAACCTGGTCGCCACCAGCGTGCCAGAGCTGGACAAATCACAGGTCACCGTGGTCGACCAGAAGGGCAACCTGCTGTCCGAACAGATCCAGGACTCCGCGCTCACCCAGGCCGGCAAGCAGTTCGACTACAGCCGCCGGGTGGAAAGCATGCTCACCCAGCGTGTGCACAACATCCTGCAGCCAGTGCTGGGCAACGACCGCTACAAGGCCGAAGTGTCGGCGGACCTGGACTTCAGTGCGGTGGAGTCCACCTCCGAGCAGTTCAACCCCGACCAGCCAGCGCTGCGCAGCGAGCAATCGGTCGATGAACAACGCGCCAGCAGTCAAGGCCCGCAAGGTGTGCCCGGCGCACTGAGCAACCAGCCACCCGGCGCGGCCTCGGCCCCGCAAACCACCGGTGGCGCTGCCACCCCGGCTGCGGCCATTCAGCCTGGCCAGCCGCTGGTGGATGCCAACGGCCAGCAGATCATGGACCCGGCCACCGGCCAGCCGATGCTCGCGCCGTACCCGTCGGACAAGCGCCAGCAAAGCACCAAGAACTTCGAACTGGACCGTTCCATCAGCCACACCCGCCAGCAACAAGGGCGTATGACCCGTCTGTCGGTGGCCGTGGTGGTGGACGATCAGGTCAAGATCGACCCGGCCACTGGCGACAGCACGCGCGCGCCGTGGGGCGCCGAGGACCTGGCGCGCTTTACCCGCCTGGTGCAGGACGCCGTGGGCTTCGATGCCAGCCGTGGCGACAGCGTGACAGTGATCAACGTGCCGTTCGCCGCCGACCGTGGCGAAGAAATTGCCGACATCGCCTTCTATCAGCAGCCGTGGTTCTGGGACATCGTCAAGCAGGTACTGGGCGTGGTGTTCATCCTGGTGCTGGTATTCGGTGTACTGCGGCCAGTGCTGAACAACATCACAGGGGGCGGCAAGCAGGCTGCCTCGGATAGCGACATGGAGCTGGGCGGCATGGTGGGGTTGGATGGCGAACTGGCCAACGACCGCGTCAGCCTGGGTGGCCCGACAAGCATTCTGCTGCCTAGCCCGAGCGAGGGTTACGAGGCACAGCTCAACGCAATCAAAGGCCTGGTGGCCGAAGACCCGGGCCGTGTCGCCCAGGTCGTGAAAGACTGGATCAACGCCGATGAGTGATAACCGAGCCGTTACCGCCAAGCTGAGCCGCGTCGACAAGGCGGCGATCCTTCTGCTCTCGCTGGGCGAGACCGATGCGGCCCAGGTGCTGCGGCACATGGGCCCCAAGGAGGTGCAGCGGGTAGGTGTGGCCATGGCGCAGATGGGCAATGTGCACCGTGACCAGGTGGAACAGGTGATGAGCGAGTTCGTCGACATCGTCGGCGACCAGACCAGCTTGGGCGTGGGGTCCGATGCCTACATCCGCAAGATGCTCAACCAGGCCTTGGGCGAGGACAAGGCCAATGGCCTGGTCGACCGCATCCTGCTCGGTGGCAACACCAGTGGCCTGGACAGCCTGAAGTGGATGGAGCCGCGTGCTGTCGCCGACGTGATCCGCTACGAGCACCCGCAGATCCAGGCCATCGTGGTGGCGTACCTCGACCCGGACCAGGCCGGTGAAGTGCTGAGCAACTTCGACCACAAGGTGCGCCTGGACATCGTCCTGCGCGTGTCGTCGCTGAACACCGTGCAGCCAGCAGCATTGAAGGAACTGAACCAGATCCTCGAGAAGCAGTTCTCGGGCAACTCCAATGCGGCGCGTACCACCTTGGGCGGCATCAAGCGTGCTGCCGACATCATGAACTTCCTCGATAGCTCGGTGGAAGGTGCACTGATGGACGCGATCCGCGAAATCGACAGCGACCTGTCGGAGCAGATCGAAGACCTGATGTTTGTCTTCAACAACCTGGCCGACGTCGACGATCGCGGTATCCAGGCGCTGTTGCGCGAAGTGTCGTCCGACGTGCTGGTGGTGTCGCTCAAGGGCGCCGACGAGCGGGTCAAGGACAAGATCTTCAAGAACATGTCCAAACGTGCTTCGGAGCTGCTGCGCGACGACCTGGAGGCCAAGGGGCCGGTACGGGTCAGCGACGTGGAAACGGCACAGAAGGAAATCCTTACCATTGCCCGACGTATGGCCGAGGCCGGCGAGATCGTGCTCGGCGGCAAAGGCGCCGAGGAAATGATCTAGGTTTTTCGCGATCTACCCGCCTACGCAGTCCCCTGTGGGAGCGGGTTTACCCGCGAAGGCGTCAGGCCAGGAGATAGAGGTTGTCGCTGCCGACGCATTCGCGGGTAAACCCGCTCCCACAGGGATTGCGACGGCTGCGCATGGTTTTGAGTACCTGAAAACATGTCCAGCAAAGAACATCACCCCAGCGACCTGATCCGCGCCCGCGACCTTGAGGGCGTAGACGTGTGGGCGCTGCCCAGCTTCGACCCGGAACCGGAGCCCGAACCGGAGCCTGAACCTGAACCCGAGGTCATCGAGGAAGTCGAGGAAGTGCCGCTGGAAGAAGTCCAGCCGCTGACCCTGGAAGAACTCGAAGCGATCCGGCAAGAGGCCTACAACGAGGGCTTTGCCACCGGTGAGCGCGAAGGTTTTCACAGCACCCAGCTCAAGGTCCGACAGGAGGCCGAAGAGGCTCTGAAGGCCAAGCTGGAAAGCCTTGACCGGCTGATGGCCAACCTGATGGAGCCGATCGCCGAGCAGGACACGCAGATCGAGAAAACACTGGTGCATCTGGTGGCCCACATGACTCGCCAGGTGATCGGCCGCGAGCTGCGCAGCGACTCCAGCCAGATCACCCAAGTGCTGCGCGAAGCGCTCAAGCTGCTGCCCATGGGTGCAGACAATATCCGCATCCACCTCAACCCGCAGGATTTCGAGCTGGCCAAGGCCCTGCGCGAACGCCATGAGGAAAGCTGGCGGCTGTTGGAAGACAGTGCACTGCTGCCAGGTGGTTGCCGGATCGAGACGCTTCACAGCCGTATCGATGCAACCATGGAAACGCGCATCGAAAAAGCCGTGGCACAACTGTTCGACCAATTGCACGACCACGCACTGCACCCGGCAGCGCCGGATATGGCGGTAGATCTGGCCAGCCCGGTGGATACCCCTGATGCGCCTTGAACGCACCAGCTTCGGCAAGCGCCTGGGCAGTTATGCTGAGGCCATCGAGCTGCCGGCCCAGCCCGTCGTCGAAGGCCGCCTGCTGCGCATGGTCGGGCTCACCCTGGAGGCCGAAGGCCTGCGCGCCGCAGTGGGCAGCCGTTGCCTGGTGATCAACGACGACAGTTACCACCCGGTGCAGGTCGAGGCCGAAGTCATGGGCTTTGCCGGGCCCAAGGTGTTCCTTATGCCGGTGGGCAGCATCGTCGGTATTGCGCCGGGCGCACGGGTGGTGCCGCTGGATGACAGTGGCCGCCTGCCCATGGGCATGAGCATGCTCGGTCGGGTGCTGGATGGCGCCGGCCGCGCGCTGGATGGCAAGGGTGGGATGAAGGCCGAGGACTGGGTGCCTATGGACGGCCCGGTGATCAACCCGCTCAACCGCGACCCCATCAGCAAGCCGCTGGACGTGGGTATTCGCAGCATCAATGGTTTGCTTACCGTTGGCCGTGGTCAGCGGCTGGGCCTGTTTGCCGGTACCGGTGTGGGTAAATCGGTGCTGCTGGGCATGATGACCCGCTTCACCGAAGCCGAAATCATCGTGGTCGGGCTGATCGGTGAGCGGGGCCGCGAAGTGAAGGAGTTCATCGAGCATATCCTCGGCGAAGAGGGCCTCAAGCGCTCGGTGGTGGTGGCGTCGCCGGCCGACGATGCGCCGCTGATGCGTCTGCGCGCGGCCATGTACTGCACGCGCATCGCCGAATACTTCCGCGACAAGGGCAAGAATGTGCTGCTGCTGATGGACTCCTTGACCCGTTTCGCCCAGGCCCAGCGGGAAATCGCCCTGGCCATCGGCGAGCCGCCGGCCACTCGCGGTTACCCGCCATCGGTGTTCGCCAAGCTGCCCAAGCTGGTGGAGCGGGCGGGCAATGGCGAGCCGGGCGGTGGATCGATCACGGCGTTCTATACCGTGCTGTCAGAGGGCGACGACCAGCAGGACCCTATCGCCGACTCGGCGCGGGGCGTGCTCGACGGTCACTTTGTGTTGTCGCGTCGGTTGGCCGAGGAAGGCCATTACCCGGCCATCGACATCGAAGCGTCGATCAGCCGGGTCATGCCCCAGGTGGTCGATGCCGACCACTTGCGCCAGGCGCAGAAGTTCAAGCAGCTGTGGTCGCGCCTGTCGCAAAGCCGCGACCTGATTAGCGTGGGTGCCTACGTGGCCGGCGGCGATCCTGAAACCGACCTGGCCATTGCCTTGCAATCGAAGCTGGTGGAATTCTTGCGCCAAGGGCTGAGCGAAAACGTGGGCATGGCACAGAGCCGCGAACAGCTGGGGGCGATTTTCACGCCCCCGGCAGGCTGATAGGCCATGGCGCTGCCCGGACGCGCCGCGCGCTTGGCGCCGGTGGTGGACATGGCCGAAGAGGCCGAGCGCAAGGCTGCTCAGCGCGTTGGGCACTTCCAGCAGCAGGTGACCACGGCCCAGGCCAAGTTGGCCGAACTGGAGCGTTTTCGCGAAGACTACCAGCTGCAGTGGATCAACCGTGGCGGGCAGGGCGTGAATGGCAGCTGGCTGGTCAACTACCAGCGTTTTCTGGGGCAGCTGGAAACGGCCATGACCCAGCAGCGCCAGAGCCTGGTGTGGCACCAGAACAACCTCAACAACGCCCGTGGTACCTGGCAGCAGGCCTATGCCCGGGTGGAGGGATTGCGCAAGCTGGTGCAGCGTTACATGGACGAAGCCCGGCGAGCCGAGGACAAGCGTGAGCAGCGGTTGCTGGATGAGCTGTCCCAGCGCTTGCCCCGCCAAAACCATCTTTAGCCTGTACCGGCCCTATCGCCGGCAAGCCAGCTCCCACAGGTACTGCGCAGGATTCAGGCCCTGTGCAGTACCTGTGGGAGCTGGCTTGCCGGCGATAGGGCCGGTACAGGTATGACCTTGCCACCCATGCCATCGCCTGCTAAACCTTAATGGAGTTGCATCCGCCATCATCGAAGGAATCGCTAGCATGGCAGTCGAGACTGACTTTTCGCAGGACGGGAAAAAGCTGACGATCAAGATCAAGGGGCGCTTCGATTTCGGCAAACATCAGGAATTTCGAGACGCCTACGAACGTCAGCCCGATCGCCCCGATTCGGTGATCGTCGACCTGAAAGACACCACCTACCTCGACAGTTCCGCGCTCGGCATGCTGCTGTTGCTGCGCGACCACGCGGGTGGCGATGAGTCGGACGTGCGGGTGGTGCATGCCAGCTCCGACGTGCGCAAGATACTCGCCATCTCCAATTTCGAAAAACTCTTCGATATCAGTTGAGCGCCGACATGCCGGCCGAACAGCCGTTGACCGTGCTGGTCGCCGAGGACGGTGCCGCCGACCGCCTGCTGCTGGCGCAGATCGTCCGTCGCCAGGGCCACCAGGTATTCACCGCGGAAAACGGCGAGCAGGCAGTGGCCCTGTTTCAGGAGCGGTGCCCACAGCTGGTGTTGCTGGACGCGCTGATGCCGGTAATGGACGGCTTCGAGGCAGCGCGACAGATCAAGGCCTTGGCCGGCGAGGCACTGGTGCCGATCATTTTCCTGACGTCGTTGAACGAAGAGGAAGGCTTGGTGCGCTGCCTGGAAGCGGGTGGCGATGACTTCATGGCCAAGCCCTACAGCGCGGTGATCCTCGCTGCCAAGATCCGCGCCATGGACCGGTTGCGTCGGTTGCAAGCCACTGTGCTGGAGCAACGTGACCAGATCACCCGGCACCATCACCACCTGCTCAACGAGCAGCGAGTGGCCAAGGCCGTTTTCGACAAGGTGGCCCACTCCGGTTGCCTTTCTGCGCCCAACATCCGCTACCTGCAGTCGCCGTATGCGCTGTTCAACGGTGACCTGATGCTGGCTGCGTTCACTCCGTCCGGTGACATGCGCGTGCTGCTGGGCGACTTTACCGGTCATGGCCTGCCAGCGGCGGTTGGCGCCATGCCGCTGGCCGAGGTGTTTTACGGCATGACCGCCAAGGGTTACGGCATGGCGCCGATCCTGCGCGAGATGAACGCCAAGCTCAAACGCATCCTGCCGGTGGACATGTTCTGTTGCGCGATACTGCTCAACCTCAGTGTGCAGCGCGGTTCGGTGGAAGTGTGGAATGGCGGTATGCCCGATGGCTATCGGCTGTCGGTGGATGGCCAGGTGCTGTCAGCGCTGAGCTCGCGGCATCTACCGCTCGGTATTCTGGCGGCCGAGCGTTTTGATGACAGCGCCGAGGTGCTTCCGTTGGCGCCGGGTGAGCGCCTGTTGCTGCTGTCGGACGGCGTGCTCGACACGGCTGATGATCAGGAGCGTCTGTTCGGTGTGCAGCGCCTGCTGGCGGTGCTGGCCGACAACCGCGACCCGGTGCGGTTGTTCGACGAAGTGATGCAGGCCCTGGAGCGCTTTGGCGGGCACCCGCGCGACGACATCAGTTTGTGTGATATTCGCATGTTCGGCGCCGAGGAGCGGGTGCCGGCGCCGATGATCTACGCTGATAGCGGTCGTTTCAGCCCGCAGGACTGGTCGCTGGGCTTCGAAGTGCGCGGCGAGAGCCTGAAGTGCTTTAACCCGATCCCTTACCTGGTGCAGTTGTTGCAGGAGATTCATGGGCTTCGTGCGCGTACCGGCAGTCTGCACAGCGTCCTCAGCGAGTTGTATTCCAATGCCCTGGAGCATGGTGTGCTAGGGCTGGACTCGCGGCTCAAGCGCGATGTGCAGGGTTTTGCCGACTATTATCAGGAGCGTGCCCGGCGCCTGGGCGTGCTGACAGACGGCTTTGTACGCATCGATTTCAAGGTTGAACCGCTTGCCGATGGCGGGCGTCTGAGTATCGAGGTTCGCGACAGCGGTGCGGGTTTCGATGTGCAGCGGGTGCTGTCGCGGCCTTCGCTGGACCAGGGGCTGAGCGGGCGTGGCCTGAACCTGGTGCGGCGGTTGGCCAGCGATGCGCGCTGGAGTGAAGGCGGGCGTTGCGCGCATGTGGCGTTCGTATGGTGAGCCACTGGCTGGCTCGGGCATAATCTGGCTTGATCAAGGAGTGAACAAGTGACTGACATGCATATTGACCACAAGGTGCTCAGTGACCTGCGTGAGGTCATGGAGGATGGCTACCTGCAGTTGGTGCAGACGTTTCTCGACGATTCCGAGCGGCGGCTGGGCCAGTTGCACGCGGCCAAAAGCGCCGAAGAGCTGGGTGCGGCCGCCCACAGCTTCAAGGGTAGCAGCAGCAACATGGGGGCTGTTGCCCTGGCCGGCCTGTGCCAGCAGCTGGAGGAGCGCGCACGGCGGCCTCCGCTGTACGGTATTGAAGACTTGATCAGTCGCATCGACCAGGAGTTCGTCGAGGTGCAGCGCTTCTACCGTGGTGAGCAGCAACGTATTTCAGCAGGCTGATACACAACTTGGCGCGAGTCTTGCCTGTCTCTGAGCGGATTATTTTTTTGTTTCTGGCGCGGAGACCGCTCGATGCCTGTCGCACCCAACCCTTTGTTGCAAGCCAACGCCATTGCCAGTGCCTCGCGCTCTGCCACCGCACAGGCGGACAAACCGCTGCAGGCGCTGGGCGACAAGGGCGACGGCTTTGGCCAGGTGATGGCACGGCAGGGGCGTGACAAGGCAGCCTGGCAGGATGACAAGGTCGCCCAGGCCAAGCCCAAGGACAAACCTGAGGCGCCAGCGCACGGCAAGAAAGACCCGGCTGACAAAACGGCTGTTGCCGATGACGGCAACAAATTGCCAGCAGACGATGCGTCCCAGGCCGATACCGGGGTGCGTGATGCCAACCTGGTGGCCGGCCAGGTCACCGACGCCCAGCCCGGTGCGCAACTGATCCAGGCCCAGGCCGAGGCGATGGCGCCGGTGCTGCAGGCCGCCACGGCGCAGGTTGGCGCGCTGCCCGAGGAGCCTTCCGCCGAAGAGGCTTTCGACCCGGATGCAGACCCTCTGGCCAACCTGCCGACCTTGCGCCTGGCGCTGGAGCAGAGTGCGCAAGCCAAGGGGGCTACGTCGGCCCATGCCCTTGACCCTTCCCAGGCGCAGGGCGAGGAGGGCCAGGCCGCCGTCAATACCTTGGCGAATCTGATCGAGAGTGCCGAGGGTGAGGCGGGAGAATCTGGCGACAAGGCCTTTGGTGCCTTGCTTGAGGATGGCCTGAAGGACACCAAGAGCGCCAGCAGCGACACCCGTGTCGATGATTTCGCCAACCGCCTGGCCAGCCTGACCCAGGCTGCCACGGCCAAGACCGCCAGCGCCGTGCCGGCCAACGCCAGCCCGTTGCACCAGCCGTTGCCGATGAACCAGGGGGCGTGGGCGGAAGGCTTGGTCAACCGGGTCATGTACCTGTCCAGCCAGAACCTGAAATCTGCAGACATCCAGCTGGAACCCGCAGAGCTGGGCCGCCTGGACATTCGCGTCAATGTTGCGGCGGACCAGTCGACCCAGGTCACCTTCATCAGTGGCCACGCCGGTGTGCGTGACGCCCTCGACAGTCAGGTGCACCGCCTGCGCGAGCTGTTTGCCCAGCAGGGGCTGGCCCAGCCGGACGTCAACGTGGCCGACCAGTCGCGCGGGCAGCAACAGCAGCAGGGGCAGGCGCAGGGCAGCAACCTGTCCGGCGTGGCCGCGCGGCGGGCGGAGCAGGGTGGGGGTGAGGTTGTAGACAGCGCCAGGCCTGTGGAGCAACAGGTCGTTATTGGTGACAGTGCGGTCGATTACTACGCGTAGATCTCGATTGGCCGCACTGGCTTCTTCGCGGGCGTGCCTGCGAAGAAGCCAACACTGCAAATCCTGCTGAAACCCATCCTGTGCAAATTCTGGCATAACACTTGCTCAAGCCAAGCCATCCTCCCTTGAACCCCCGATGGACGACGGATTATTGGCATGGCGAAGAGCGAAGCAGTCAAAGACCCCGCCACTAAAGGCAAACTCAAGCTGATCCTGCTGGCTGTCGTCGGCCTGTTGCTGGCGATCGGCCTTTCGGTGGGCGCTACCTGGTTCATCATGCACAAGAGCGAGCCGGCCCCGGCCGCCGAGCCTGCGGCCAGCAACGTCAAGCCTGCGGCCATCTACGAGGCGCTGACCCCGGCCTTCGTGGTCAATTTCAACCAGAACGGCCGCCAGCGCTACATGCAGTTGAGCATCACCCTGCAGGCGCGCAACCAGGCCGACCTGGATGCGCTGAAGGTGCACATGCCGGTGATTCGCAACAACCTGGTGATGATGTTCTCCGGGCAAGGCTTCGACACCCTGGCCAGCAGCCCGGTCGGGCAGGAGATGCTGCGTCAGAAGGCCACTGCGGTGGTGCAGGAAGTGGCCCAGAAGGAAGTCGGCAAGCCGGTCATCGACCAGTTGCTGTTCACCAATTTCGTATTGCAGTAGGAGTCCGCAATGGCCGTACAGGACCTGCTGTCCCAGGATGAAATCGATGCCCTGTTGCACGGCGTCGACGACGGGCTGGTGCAGACCGAGAGTGCATCCGAGCCTGGCAGTATCAAAAGCTACGACCTGACCAGTCAGGACCGTATCGTACGGGGTCGCATGCCGACCCTTGAAATGATCAACGAGCGCTTCGCCCGTTACACCCGTATCAGCATGTTCAACCTGCTGCGCCGTTCTGCCGACGTGGCCGTGGGCGGTGTGCAGGTGATGAAGTTCGGCGAATACGTGCACTCGCTGTACGTGCCCACCAGCCTCAACCTGGTCAAGATCAAGCCGCTGCGTGGCACCTCGCTGTTCATCCTCGACGCCAAGCTGGTGTTCAAGCTGGTGGACAATTTCTTCGGCGGCGATGGCCGCCACGCCAAGATCGAAGGCCGTGAATTCACGCCTACCGAGCTGCGCGTGGTGCGCATGGTGCTGGACCAGTGCTTTGTCGACCTCAAGGAAGCCTGGCAGGCGATCATGCCGGTCACCTTCGAGTACATGAACTCCGAGGTCAACCCGGCCATGGCCAACATTGTCGGCCCCAGCGAGGCGGTGGTGGTGTCCACCTTCCACATCGAGCTGGACGGCGGCGGCGGCGACCTGCACGTAACCATGCCGTACTCGATGATCGAGCCCGTGCGCGAAATGCTCGACGCCGGTTTCCAGTCCGACCTGGACGACCAGGACGAGCGCTGGGTCAAGGCCCTGCGCGAAGACGTGCTGGACGTGGCTGTGCCCATGACCGCCACGGTCGCCCGGCGCCAGTTGAAATTGCGCGACATCCTGCACATGCAGCCTGGCGACGTGATCCCGGTGGAGCTGCCCGAGCACCTGGTGTTGCGCGCCAATGGTGTGCCGGCGTTCAAGGCGCGGCTGGGTTCGCACAAGGGCAACTTGGCCCTGCAGATCATCGACCCGATCGAACGCCGCTGACGGCGTGCCGGTCGCTCATAACGAATTGAATGCCTGTCGAGGAAACCATGGCTAACGAAAACGAGATCACCTCCCCAGAGGACCAGGCGCTGGCCGATGAGTGGGCCGCGGCCCTGGAAGAAACCGGCGCGGCCGGCCAGGCCGATATCGATGCACTGCTGGGCGGTGACACCGGCAGCGCCAGCGGCCCGGGCCGCCTGCCGATGGAAGAGTTTGCCAGCTCGCCGAAGCCGAACGAAAACGTCAGCCTCGAAGGCCCGAATCTGGACGTGATCCTGGACATCCCGGTGAACATTTCCATGGAAGTGGGCAGCACCGAGATCAACATCCGTAACCTGTTGCAGCTGAACCAGGGTTCGGTAATCGAGCTCGACCGCCTGGCCGGCGAGCCACTCGACGTGCTGGTCAACGGCACGCTGATCGCCCATGGCGAAGTGGTGGTGGTCAACGAGAAGTTCGGCATCCGCCTGACCGACGTGATCAGCCCCAGCGAACGTATCAAGAAGCTGCGCTGAGTGAAGGGCACGATGCGCGCCCTTGCGGCGTTGGCGGTGCTGCTGGCCAGTAGCGTGTGCCTGGCCGCGGCCACGCCGGCCGCTACCCCGGCGACACCGCCTGGCAGCCTCGGCGGGCAGCTGGCGCAGATGGTCTTCGGCCTGCTGCTGGTCGTGGGCCTGATCTTCTTTCTGGCCTGGATGCTGCGGCGCCTGCAGAGCACGGCGGTGAAGGGCGGGCAGGTGATCGAGATTGTCGGCAGCCGGGCCATTGGCCCGCGTGACCGCCTGTTGCTGGTGCAGGTGGGCAAGGAGCAGATCCTGATCGGCCATACCCCGGGCAGCATCGAGGCCCTGCATGTCATGGCCGAACCCGTGGATGTGCCGGACGGCGCTCGTCAGGCGACGCCGGAGTTTGCTCAGCGGCTGATGGAGCTGATGGGCAAAAACCCTAAGGACAACAAGTGATGAGCGGCGCGCTGCGTACGTTGTTGACTCTGGCGCTGCTGCTGGCTGCGCCGCTGGCCCTGGCTGCCGACCCGCTGTCGATCCCGGCCATTACCCTGTCCAATACCCCGGACGGGCAGCAGGAGTATTCGGTCAGCCTGCAAATCCTGCTGATCATGACTGCGCTGAGCTTCATCCCGGCGTTCGTCATCCTGATGACCAGCTTTACCCGCATCATCATTGTGTTCTCGATCCTGCGTCAGGCTCTGGGCCTGCAGCAGACGCCCTCGAACCAGTTGCTCAACGGCATGGCGCTGTTCCTGACCATGTTCATCATGGCGCCGGTGTTCGACCGCGTGAACCAGGATGCCCTGCAGCCGTACCTGAAGGAGCAGATGACTGCCCAGCAGGCCATCGAAAAAGCCCAGGGGCCGCTCAAGGACTTCATGCTGGCGCAAACCCGGCAAAGCGACCTCGACCTGTTCATGCGCCTGTCCAAGCGTACCGACATTGCCGGCCCCGATCAGGTGCCGCTGACCATCCTGGTGCCGGCGTTCGTCACCTCCGAGTTGAAGACCGCGTTCCAGATCGGCTTCATGATCTTCATCCCGTTCCTGATCATCGACATGGTGGTGGCCAGTGTGCTGATGGCCATGGGTATGATGATGCTGTCGCCGCTGATCATCTCGCTGCCGTTCAAGATCATGCTGTTCGTGCTGGTGGATGGCTGGGCGCTGATCATGGGCACCCTGGCCAGCAGTTTCGGCGGCGTCTGACGCCGTCAAGGAGAGCCGCCGATGACACCTGAAGTTGCTGTCGACCTGTTCCGTGATGCCCTGTGGCTGACCACCCTGCTGGTCGCCGTGCTGGTGGTGCCGAGCCTGTTGGTGGGCCTGATGGTGGCGATGTTCCAGGCCGCCACGCAGATCAACGAGCAGACCCTGAGCTTTCTGCCGCGCCTGCTGGTAATGCTGATCACGCTGATCATTGCCGGGCCGTGGCTGGTGCAGAAGTTCATGGAGTACATCACCAGCCTTTACACCAGCATCCCGCAGCTGATTGGTTGACGTGGCGATGCTGGAACTGACCGATACGCAGATCGGCACCTGGGTCGCCACCTTCATTCTGCCGTTGTTCAGGGTAACTGCGGTGCTGATGACCATGCCGATTTTCGGCACCCGCATGTTGCCGGCGCGGGTGCGCCTGTATGTGGCGGTGGCGATTACCGTGGTGATCGTGCCGGCATTGCCACCGCTGCCCGAATTCGACCCGCTGAGCCTGCGCGGTATGCTGCTGTGCGTCGAGCAGATCATCGTTGGCGCGCTGTTTGGGCTGGCCTTGCAGTTGCTGTTCCAGGCCTTCGTGATCGCTGGTCAGATCGTCGCGGTGCAGATGGGCATGGCTTTCGCCTCGATGGTCGATCCTGCCAACGGCGTAAACGTCACGGTAATCAGCCAGTTCATGACCATGCTGGTGAGTGTGCTGTTCCTGTTGATGAACGGGCACCTGGTGGTGTTCGAGGTGCTGACCGAGAGTTTTACCACCTTGCCGGTGGGGAGTGCGCTGGTGGTCAATCACTTCTGGGAGCTGGCCGGGCGCATGGGCTGGGTGTTCGGTGCCGGTCTGTTGTTGATCCTGCCAGTGATCGCTGCGCTGCTGGTGGTGAA
Source organism: Pseudomonas sp. RV120224-01b (assembly GCF_003208145.1). Lineage (NCBI taxonomy): Bacteria > Pseudomonadati > Pseudomonadota > Gammaproteobacteria > Pseudomonadales > Pseudomonadaceae > Pseudomonas > Pseudomonas sp. RV120224-01b. Next base: position 146,629 of record NZ_QKMQ01000011.1, read on the forward strand.
CATCGCCTTTGGCGTGATGACCCGTGCGGCGCCGCAGTTGAATATCTTCTCGATCGGCTTTCCGTTGACCTTGGTCATGGGCATGGCCATTTTCTGGGTCGGCCTGGCCGATATCCTCTCCCACTATCAGGCATTGGCCAGCGAAGCGCTGCAATGGCTGCGTGAATTGGCGAGGGCGCGCTGAGCATGGCGGAAAGCGAGAGCGGTCAGGACAAGACAGAAGAACCCACCGAAAAGCGCAAGCGCACAGCCCGCGAGAAGGGCGAGATCGCGCGCTCCAAAGAGTTGAATACCGTGGCGGTGACCTTGGCCGGTGCGGGTGGCTTGCTGGCGTTTGGTGGGCATCTGGCCGAGACCCTGCTGGCCATGATGCGCATGACCTTCAGCCTGACCCGCGACATCATCGTCGACGAGCGCGCCATGGGTGCCTTTCTTCTGGCTTCGGGCAAGATGGCCATCTGGGCGGTACAGCCGATACTGATCCTGTTGTTCGTGATCGCGTTTGTCGCACCCATTGCCCTGGGTGGTTTCCTGTTTTCCGGCAGCCTGTTGCAGCCGAAATTCAGCCGCATGAACCCGTTGTCGGGGATCAAGCGCATGTTCTCGGTGAATGCCCTGACCGAGCTGTTGAAGGCGCTCGCAAAGTTTTTCGTGATTCTGGTGGTGGCGGTAGTGGTGTTGGTCAACGACCGCCAGGCGTTGCTCTCCATTGCCAACGAGCCTTTGGAGCAAGCGATCATTCACAGTGTTCAGGTGGTCGGCTGGAGTGCGCTGTGGATGGCGGCCGGGTTGTTGCTGATTGCGGCGGCGGATGTGCCGTTCCAGTTGTGGCAGGCGCACAACAAGCTGAAGATGACCAAGCAGGAAGTGCGCGACGAATACAAGGACACCGAAGGCAAGCCCGAGGTCAAACAGCGTATTCGCCAGTTGCAGCGCGAGGCTTCGCAGCGGCGCATGATGGCGGCAGTGCCGGATGCGGACGTGATCATCACCAACCCGACGCACTACGCGGTGGCCTTGCAATACGACCCGGAGAAGGGCGGGGTGGCGCCACTGTTGCTGGCCAAGGGTACCGATTTCATTGCCTTGAAAATCCGCGAGATTGGCGTGGAGCACAAGGTCCAGATCCTCGAATCGCCAGCGCTGGCGCGGGCGATTTATTACTCCACCGAAATCGAGCAGGAAATCCCCGCAGGCCTTTACCTGGCGGTGGCGCAGGTGCTGGCCTATGTGTTCCAGATCCGCCAGTACCGTGCGGGCAAGGGCAAGCGGCCAGAGCCGCTGAAAGACGACCTGCCGATCCCGCCGGACCTGCGGCGCGACAGTTGACCGGCTGATCTGAGTGCGCCACTGATATTTCTGCCAGTTGCTGCTGATGGGAAGGGAGGGTGAACATAGTTGCTTGTTCAATAGGGAGGTTTCTCCATGACCGAGCGTCGAAGCGAGCCTGCGGCTTTGTTAGCGGTTGTTCAGTCGAATTCTCTTCACCGCGCCGATCATTCTGGTGGGCGGCAAACTTTCGCATTTACGCCGTACGGTTTCGAATGGGGTGTGCCTGTTGCGCATTTGTCGTTGGCACTCAATGGTCAGTTACCAGATGCGCTAACGGGGTTGTACTTATTGGGTGCGGGCCACCGGGCTTATAGTCCGGTTCTGATGAGGTTTATTAGCGTGGATCAGGCTAGCCCGTTTGGTGCAGGAGGCATCAATGCTTTCGCATATTGTGAAGGCGATCCTGTTAACTACAATGACAACTCCGGGCGTACCCGAGGCGGGAACCCACCTCCACTTCCACGTGCGCAGTGGATGAGTCGCCGTTTCGTGGAGGGCGGGCTTCAAAACAGCGGTAGGCCAGAGGCCAGGCCTTATCGGCTCGACCAGCGCCGTCATTCGTTTAATGGATTTGATCGACCGGCATCGAAATCGATCGTCGGCTATCATGCAGCGAAAACCGAGTATGCGCAGGCGCTGACTGGAACATTATCCGGTCGGAAGGACGTGCTGAAGACGCCGCTTGGCCAACATAAGAGATTCGGCGTCGATCCGTATTACTTCAAGGCTGATAACGAGTTTGGAGCAGCCCATTACGGTGGTGAATTATCCGTTGCTGAATTTTATGCAGGCAAGCGGAGTGTTCAGAGCCAGGCTTCTACCACCATATTTACCGTCTTTGTGGACAATGCTGAAGGTTTGCTGCCTGGCTTGGACTATCATGCGGGGCTGCTGAAACATCCAGCGAAACCGCCCTATCCTGAAACGCCTTACTTTTTTCAGTTCGGATTGTTGCCAAGGGTGATATCGCGCGTCTCGCTTCAAGTGAAAAGTGCGCGTGATACTGCCGTTCAGCCGCTGCGGTCTGCCGAAGTGTGAGGCTGTCAGGGTAGCCGTGCGGTGTTAAAGGTGGCCTGCCAATTCCGCCAGGCCTGCGACGCGAAACCTGGCCTTGCGCTGGGGCGTCTGGCCCTTTCGCGTCTAAACCCGCTCTCGCAGAACAAAACTCATTGCTTTAACAGGGTCTCTGCAGGAGCGGGTTTACCCGCGAAGAGGCCGGCACAGGCAACATAAATTCCCCGCCGAGCAAAGTTGGAAAGCTTCTTGCAAAGCCACGCCCAGGCGCCCCCTGTGCGTCAAAGTTTTGCATCAAGAGGACTCCCGGTGGATCGCACTCAGTTAATCAGCAACGCCCGTAACAACCTGGCCGGGCTCGGCCGGGGCAACCTGGGTGTGCCGCTGTTGCTGCTGGTGATGTTGGCAATGATGATGTTGCCGATTCCGCCGTTCCTGCTCGACGTGTTCTTCACCTTCAACATCGCATTGTCGATCGTCGTGCTGCTGGTGTGCGTGTACGCCCTGCGCCCGCTCGACTTCGCCGCATTCCCGACCATCCTGCTGGTGGCCACGCTGTTGCGTCTGGCCCTGAACGTGGCCTCCACGCGTGTGGTCATGTTGCACGGCCAGGAGGGCCATGGCGCCGCCGGTAAAGTGATTCAGGCCTTCGGTGAGGTGGTGATCGGCGGCAACTACGTGGTCGGTGCCGTGGTGTTCGCCATCCTCATGATCATCAACTTCGTGGTGGTGACCAAGGGTGCCGGGCGTATCTCGGAGGTGAGTGCGCGTTTCACCCTCGACGCCATGCCCGGCAAGCAGATGGCCATCGATGCCGACCTCAACGCCGGCCTGATCGACCAGGCCCAGGCCAAGCACCGCCGTGCCGAGGTGGCGCAAGAGGCCGAGTTCTACGGTTCGATGGACGGTGCCAGCAAATTCGTCCGTGGCGACGCCATCGCCGGCCTGTTGATCCTGTTCATCAACCTGATCGGCGGCATGCTCATCGGCATGCTGCAACACGGCATGAGCTTCGGCGACGCCGGCAAGGTGTACGCCCTGTTGACCATCGGTGACGGTTTGGTGGCGCAATTGCCATCACTGCTGCTGTCCACCGCCGCCGCGATCATGGTCACCCGTGCCTCGGGCTCCGAGGACATGGGCAAGCTGATCAACCGGCAGATGTTCGATTCGCCCAAGGCGCTGGCCGTGTCGGGCGCGCTGATGATCGTCATGGGCCTGGTGCCGGGCATGCCGCATGTGGCATTCCTCAGTCTCGGCTTGCTGGCCGGTGGTGGCGCCTACCTGGTGTGGAAGAAACAACAGAAGACCAAGCTGCAGGCGCAGCAGGAAGCGCAGCGCCAGCAGGACCTGCTGCCCTCGCCACAGCGTGCGCTGGAGACCAAGGAGCTGGGCTGGGACGACGTCACGCCGATCGACATGATCGGCCTGGAAGTCGGCTACCGGCTGATTCCGCTGGTCGACCGCAACCAGGGCGGCCAGTTGCTGGCACGGATCAAGGGGGTACGCAAGAAGCTGTCGCAGGACCTGGGCTTCCTCATGCCGACCGTGCACATTCGTGACAACCTCGACCTGCAACCCAGCGCCTATCGCCTGACCCTGATGGGGGTGATCCTGGCCGAGGCGGAGATCTACCCGGACCGCGAGCTGGCGATCAACCCGGGGCAGGTCTTCGGCACCCTCAACGGTATTGCTGCGCGCGACCCGGCGTTTGGCCTTGAAGCGGTGTGGATCGACGTTGGCCAGCGCTCGCAAGCGCAGTCGCTGGGGTATACCGTGGTCGACGCCAGCACGGTGGTGGCCACCCACCTCAACCAGATCCTGCAGAAGCACTGCCACGAGCTGATCGGCCACGAAGAGGTCCAGCAATTGCTGCAGGTGCTGGGCAAGGCATCGCCTAAACTGGCAGAAGAGCTGGTGCCGGGTGTCATTTCCTTGTCGGGCCTGCTCAAGGTGCTGCAAGCGCTGTTGTCGGAACAGGTGCCAGTGCGCGATATTCGCAGTATTGCCGAAGCCATCGCGAACAACGCTGGCAAGAGTCAAGATACCGCCGCGCTGGTAGCGGCAGTGCGCGTCGGATTGTGTCGCGCCATCGTGCAAAGCATTGTCGGCGTTGAGTCGGAGCTACCAGTGATTACCCTGGAGCCAAGGTTGGAACAGATTTTGCTCAATAGTCTGCAAAGGGCCGGGCAGGGTCAGGAAGAGGGTGTTCTTCTGGAGCCTAGCATGGCCGAGAAGCTGCAACGTTCGCTGATCGAAGCGGCCCAGCGCCAGGAAATGCAGGGCCAGCCGGCCATTCTTCTGGTCGCCGGCCCGATCCGCGCCATGCTGTCGCGTTTCGGTCGCCTGGCTGTACCGAATTTGCATGTTCTGGCGTATCAGGAAATACCGGACAACAAGCAAGTCACCATCGTTGCCACCGTGGGCCCTAACGGCTGAGGTAGTGGATAATGCAAGTTAAGCGATTTTTCGCCGCCGATATGCGTCAGGCCATGAAACTGGTCCGTGATGAGCTGGGCGCCGATGCCGCGATCATTGGCAACCGCCGTATTGCCGGTGGTGTCGAACTGACGGCCGCGCTGGACTACAAGCTGTCCGCCCTGGCCCCACGCGTGCCCAACGCCGAGCTGGAAGAAGAGCTGCGCAAGACGCACACGCGCATCGCCACGGCCCAGGCCGAGCTGGACCACCGCCAGGACAGCAGTGACAACAACCGCCAATTGTTCGCCGGGCAGTCGCTGACCGCCGCCGAGCCATTGATCGAGCCGCACGTCGATGCCCCTGAGGCCGCTGCTGCCCCGGCCGCTGCGCCAGTAGACCCGCGCCTGTTCGATGCCATGCGCTCCGAGCTGTCGGGCCTGCGCGAGTTGCTGGAAGTGCAGCTCGGCTCGCTGGCCTGGACCCAGTTGCAGGGCAGCAAGCCGCAGCAGGCCAACCTGTGGCGGCGCCTGCAGCGCATCGGCCTGTCCGGCCCGATTGCCCGCGAGCTGCTGGACCTCACCACCGAGATCGAAGAGCCACGCCAGGCCTGGCGCATGCTGCTGGCGCACCTGGCGCGCATGATCGAAATTCCGGAAATCGAGCCGATCGAAGAGGGCGGGGTGATCGCCATGGTCGGCCCGGCCGGCATGGGCAAAACCACGACCCTGGCCAAACTGGCCGCCCGCTACGTGCTCAAGTACGGCGCGCAGAACCTGGCGCTGGTGAGCATGGACAGCTTCCGCATCGGCGCCCAGGAGCAGCTCAAGACCTTGGGCCGCATCCTCAACGTGCCGGTGACCTACGTCGACCCGGGGCAGTCGCTGGCAGCCGCACTGGAACCGTTGCTGCGCAAGCGCGTGGTGCTGATCGATACCGCCGGCCTGCAGGCCAGCGACCCGGCGCTGCGCATGCAGCTGGAAACCCTGGCCGGGCGTGGCATTGCTGCGAAGAACTACCTGGTGCTGGCCACCACCAGCCAGAAGCAGGTGCTGACCGCCGCCTACCACAGTTACAAGCGCTGTGGCCTGGCCGGCTGCATCCTGACCAAACTTGATGAAACGGCAAGCCTCGGTGATGTGCTGAGCCTTGCCATCAGTCATGAACTGCCTGTGGCCTACCTCACCGATGGCCCGCGCATTCCTGACGACCTGCACCTGCCGCGTGGCCACCAGCTGGTCTCCCGCGCAGTCAATGTGCAGCAGCAGGACGAGCCCAGCGAAGAGGCCATGGCCGACATGTTCGCTGATCTCTACCACAACCCACGGCGAGCGGGTTGACCATGAAGCGTGTGCAAAGTAGCTATGCCAAGGGGTACGCAGAATTGCCCCGCGTGTGGCCTGAGTCCCAGCGAGACAAGGTAAAGAACAGACATGGGTAGCATGCATCCCGTACAGGTGATCGCCGTGACCGGTGGCAAAGGTGGCGTCGGCAAGACTAACGTTTCAGTGAACTTGTCCCTGGCGCTGGCCGAGCTTGGCCGCAGGGTCATGCTGCTTGACGCCGACTTGGGCCTGGCCAACGTCGACGTGTTGCTGGGCCTTACCCCCAAACGTACCTTGGCCGATGTCATCGAAGGGCGCTGCGAGCTGCGTGACGTGATGCTGCAAGGCCCTGGCGGTGTGCGTATCGTGCCGGCGGCCTCGGGCACCCAGAGCATGGTGCACCTGGCCCCGGCCCAGCATGCGGGCCTGATCCAGGCGTTCAGCGAAATCGGCGACAACCTCGACGTGCTGGTAATCGACACGGCTGCGGGTATCGGTGACTCGGTGGTCAGCTTCGTTCGCGCTGCCCAGGAAGTGCTGCTGGTGGTGTGCGACGAACCCACCTCGATCACCGACGCCTATGCCCTGATCAAACTGCTGAACCGCGATTACGGCATGAATCGTTTCCGCGTGCTGGCCAACATGGCGCAGAGCCCGCAGGAAGGGCGCAACCTGTTCGCCAAGCTGACCAAGGTCACCGACCGCTTCCTTGACGTTGCCCTGCAGTACGTAGGCGCCGTGCCGTACGACGAGTGCGTGCGCAAGGCGGTGCAAAAGCAGCGTGCCGTCTACGAAGCCTTCCCTCGCTCCAAGTGCGCGCTGGCCTTCAAGGCGATTGCCCAGAAGGTCGACAGCTGGCCGTTGCCGGCCAACCCGCGCGGCCATCTGGAGTTCTTCGTCGAGCGCCTGGTGCAGCCCACCAGCGCGGGACCTGTGCTATGAACGCCAGCGGCTTCAAGATGTACAGCCGGGCGGCCAAAGACGCCCAATACGAGCTGATCGAGCGTTATGCGCCGCTGGTCAAGCGTATTGCCTACCACTTGCTGGCGCGGTTGCCAGCCAATGTGCAGGTCGAGGATCTGATCCAGGCCGGCATGATCGGCCTGCTGGAAGTGGCCAGCAAGTATGACGCCAGCAAGGGCGCCAGCTTTGAAACCTACGCCGGCATCCGCATTCGCGGGGCCATGCTGGATGAGGTTCGCAAAGGCGACTGGGCACCGCGTTCGGTGCACCGCAATACCCGTATGGTCAGTGACGCGATGCGTGCCGTAGAGGCCAGAACGGGCCGGGACGCTAAAGATCATGAAGTTGCTGCCGAACTCCAGTTGAGTCTCGATGATTACTACGGGATCTTGAACGACACCCTGGGCAGCCGACTGTTCAGCTTTGACGACCTGTTGCAGGACGGCGAGCACGAAGGGCTTCACGAGGATGGTGCCAGTGGCCACGTCGAACCTGCGCGTGGCCTGGAGGACGAGCGCTTCCAGGCTGCGCTGACCGAAGCCATTGCCAACCTGCCGGAGCGTGAGCGCCTGGTGCTGGCGCTGTACTACGACGAAGAGCTGAACCTCAAGGAAATCGGTGAGGTGCTGGGTGTCAGCGAATCGCGGGTCAGCCAGTTGCACAGCCAGTGTGCCGCGCGTCTGCGCAGCCGCCTGGGGGAATGGCGGGCACGTTGAGCCCGCTGCCGTTGCAGTCGTTTTCCACATGCGTTTTCCATGTTGCACCGATTTGATTGAATGCGTGCTCGCAGCCGAGCGCGTTTGAGACTGCTTGGAGGTCTACTTGAACAAAGACATGAAAATCCTCATCGTTGACGACTTTTCGACGATGCGGCGGATCATCAAGAACCTGTTGCGTGACCTGGGCTTCACCAACACTGACGAAGCCGATGACGGCACCACGGCGCTGCCGATGCTGGAAAACGGCCACTATGACTTCCTGGTGACCGACTGGAACATGCCGGGCATGTCCGGCATCGACCTGCTGCGTAAAGTGCGTGCCAGCGACAAGCTGAAAAGCATGCCGGTACTGATGGTGACCGCTGAAGCCAAGCGCGACCAGATCATCGAAGCGGCCCAGGCCGGCGTCAACGGTTACGTGGTCAAGCCGTTCACCGCCCAGGTGCTCAAAGAAAAGATCGAGAAGATCTTCGAACGCGTCAACGGCTGAGTCACGTCAGGGGGCGCGCCATGGATTCATCACAAACCTCTTTGGGCGAGTTCGAATCGACCCTGAAGAAACACGCCCAGGAGTTGGTCGAAAGCCTGGAGCGCGGCCGCTTCGGCGAGGCGGTGCAGCTGATTCACGAGCTGAACCAGACCCGCGACCGTGGCCTGTACCAGGAAGTCGGCAAACTGACCCGCGAACTGCACAGCGCCATCGTCAGTTTCCAGATCGACCCGACCATGCCGCAAGCCGAGGAGGTGTCGCAGATTACCGACGCCACCGAGCGCCTGTCTTACGTGGTCAAGCTGACCGAGGGCGCGGCCAACCGCACCATGGACCTGGTCGAGGAAAGCACCCCGGTGCTGAACGACCTGGCCAGCGAGGCCAAGGCCCTGAGCACCGACTGGCAGCGCTTCATGCGCCGCGAAGTGGCTGCGCCGGAATTCCGTGACCTGGTCAAGCGCGTCGACAGTTTCCTGACGCACAGCGCCGAAGGTAACCGCAAGGTCGCCGGCCACCTCAATGACATTCTGCTGGCTCAGGACTATCAGGACCTGACCGGTCAGGTGATCAAACGCGTCACCACATTGGTGACCGAAGTCGAAAGCAACTTGCTCAAGCTGGTGCTGATGGCCAGCCAGGTCGACCGGTTTGCCGGCATAAAACATGACCACGATCAACTGCGCGCAGAAAAAGATGCAGAAAAACATCCGACTCGGGGTGAAGGTCCGCAGATTCATGCCGATAAGCGTGAAGACGTCGTGTCCGGTCAGGACGATGTCGATGATCTGCTGTCCAGCCTGGGTTTTTAAGGAGCACGTTTGATGAGCTTCGGCGCCGATGAAGAAATCCTCCAGGATTTCCTGGTAGAAGCCGGCGAAATTCTTGAGCAACTGTCCGAGCAACTGGTCGAGCTGGAAAGCCGGCCCGACGATGCCGACCTGCTCAATGCGATCTTTCGCGGTTTCCACACTGTTAAAGGGGGCGCCGGCTTCCTTCAGCTGAACGAGCTGGTGGAGTGCTGCCATATTGCCGAGAACGTGTTCGACGTCCTGCGCAAGGGTGAGCGCCGGGTCGATGCGGAACTGATGGACGTGGTGCTCGAGGCACTGGATACGGTCAACAGCATGTTTGGCCAGGTGCGCGAGCGCGCCGAAGTGACCCCGGCCACCCCCGAGCTGCTGGCGGCGTTGTCACGCCTGGCCGAGCCCGGTGGCGCCGAAGTGGTTGCGCCGTCTGTTGCTGTGCCCGAGCCGGTTGCGGAGGCGCCCGCCGCAGCCCCGGTCGAGGACCAGGACATCACCGACAGCGAGTTTGAACAGTTGCTCGACTCGCTCGATGCGGTCAAGGCGCAAGCGGCGGCCGACGAGCAGATGCAGGGCGAGACCGTCAGCGGCGAGGGTGACGAAATCACCGATGCCGAGTTCGAGTCGCTGCTTGACCAGTTGCACGGCAAAGGCCAGTTCAGCACCGAGGTGGCAGCCGCGCCGGTAGCCGCATCTGCCGAACCGGTCAGCGATGAAATCACCGACGCCGAGTTCGAATCGCTGCTCGACCAGTTGCATGGCAAGGGCACCTTCCAGGCGGATGCCTTGCCAGCCGCCAAGGCGCCGGCGCCCGCCGTGGAGGGTAACCCCGCAGCGACCAGCGACGAAATCAGCGAGCATGAGTTCGAGGCGTTGCTGGACCAGCTGCATGGCAAGGGCAAGTTCGGCGGTGACGTTGCCGCAGTCGAAGCGCCTGCTGCAGCCAAGGTGCAAGCACCCGTCGCAGCCAAGGCCGACAGCCAGCCGGTTGCCAAGCCTGCCCCTGCAGCGCCGGCCAGCAAGCCGGCGGCGGCACCCCGTGCGCCGGCCCCGGCCGCCGACAAGCATGCTGTCAGCGAAGCGGAAACCACCGTGCGTGTGGACACTGCGCGCCTGGACGAGATCATGAACATGGTGGGCGAACTGGTGCTGGTGCGTAACCGCCTGGTGCGCCTGGGCCTGAACAGCGGCGACGAGGCCATGTCCAAGGCCGTGTCCAACCTCGATGTGGTCACTGCCGACCTGCAGACAGCGGTGATGAAAACCCGCATGCAGCCGATCAAGAAAGTGTTCGGCCGCTTCCCTCGGCTGGTGCGCGACTTGGCTCGCCAGCTGAAAAAAGAGATCAACCTGGAGCTGGTCGGCGAAGAGACCGACCTGGACAAGAACCTGGTCGAAGCACTGGCCGACCCGCTGGTGCACCTGGTGCGTAACGCTGTCGACCATGGTGTCGAGATGCCTGATGAGCGTGAAGCGTCTGGCAAGGCGCGTACGGGCCGCGTGGTGCTGTCTGCCGAGCAGGAGGGTGACCACATCCTGCTGTCGATTTCTGACGACGGCAAGGGCATGGACCCTAACATCCTGCGTGCCAAGGCCGTGGAAAAGGGCCTGATGGACAAGGACGCCGCCGAGCGCTTGAGCGAGTCGGACTGCTACAACCTGATCTTCGCGCCAGGGTTCTCGACCAAGACCGAGATTTCCGACGTGTCCGGGCGTGGCGTGGGCATGGACGTGGTGAAGACCAAGATCTCCCAGCTCAACGGTTCGATCAACATCTACTCGGCCAAGGGCCAGGGCTCGAAGATCGTCATCAAGGTACCGCTGACCCTGGCGATCATGCCCACCCTGATGGTGATGCTGGGCAACCAGGCGTTCGCCTTCCCGCTGGTCAACGTCAACGAGATCTTCCACCTCGACCTGTCGCGCACCAATGTGGTCGACGGCCAGGAAGTGGTGATCGTGCGCGACAAGGCGCTACCGCTGTTCTACCTCAAGCGCTGGCTGGTCCAGGGCCAGGTGCACGAAGAGCAGCACGAGGGCCATGTGGTGATCCTGTCGGTCGGCACCCAGCGCATCGGCTTTGTCGTCGATCAACTGGTAGGCCAGGAAGAAGTGGTCATCAAGCCGCTGGGCAAGATGCTGCAGGGCACCCCGGGCATGTCCGGGGCCACCATCACCGGTGACGGGCGCATTGCGTTGATTCTCGACGTCCCGAGCATGCTCAAGCGTTACGCCGCGCGGCGTATTTGATTTCGGTGGCGCACCCTGGCGGGTTGCGCCGCCTAATGGAGTGTTTATGGCAGTCAAGGTCCTGGTGGTGGATGATTCCGGTTTCTTCCGCCGCCGCGTCTCGGAAATCCTCTCGGCGGATCCGACGATCCAGGTAGTGGGTACCGCGACCAACGGCAAGGAAGCAATCGACCAGGCGCTGGCGCTCAAGCCCGATGTCATCACCATGGACTACGAAATGCCCATGATGGATGGCATCACCGCAGTGCGGCACATCATGCAGCGCTGCCCGACGCCCGTGTTGATGTTCTCCTCGCTGACCCACGAAGGTGCCCGTGTCACCCTCGATGCCCTGGATGCGGGGGCGGTGGATTACCTGCCGAAAAACTTCGAAGACATCTCGCGCAACCCCGAAAAGGTCAAGCAGATGCTGTGTGAGAAGGTGCACACCATTTCGCGCAGCAACCGTCGCCTTGGCAGCTATGCCCGCACCGCGCCGGTCGCTGCGCCTGCGCCAGCCAGCAGCCCTGTGCCGACAAGCAGCTTTGCCAGCCCGACGCCAGCCCGCGCTGCGGCGCCTGCCCGAGCGGCGGCCCCGGCCCCTGGCCCGGCGGCATCGCACTCGCCTGCCCCCAAGCGCAAGCCATACAAACTGGTAGCCATCGGCACCTCCACAGGCGGCCCGGTGGCTTTGCAGCGGGTGCTGACCCAGTTGCCGGCCAATTTCCCGGCGCCGATCGTGCTGATCCAGCACATGCCGGCGGCGTTCACCAAGGCCTTTGCCGAACGCCTCGACAAACTGTGCCGCATCAGCGTCAAGGAGGCCGAGGACGGCGACATGCTGCGCCCGGGCCTGGCCCTGCTGGCCCCGGGTGGCAAGCAGATGATGATCGATGGCCGTGGCACGGTGAAGATCCTGCCTGGTGACGAGCGCCTGAACTACAAGCCGTGCGTGGACATCACCTTCGGTTCGGCGGCCAAGTCGTATGGCGACAAAGTGCTGTCGGTGGTGCTCACCGGCATGGGCGCCGATGGCCGCGAGGGTGCGCGCCTGCTCAAGCAGGGTGGCAGCACGGTGTGGGCCCAGGATGAGGCCAGCTGCGTGATCTATGGCATGCCCATGGCCATCGTCAAGGCCAACCTGGCCGACGCGGTGTACAGCCTGGACGAAATCGGCAAACACCTGGTGGAGGCCTGCGTCTGATGGACGTCCTCAGCCTGATCGGCCTGATCCTCGCCTTTGTCGCCATCGTCGGTGGCAACTTCCTCGAAGGCGGCCATGTCGGTGCCCTGATCAATGGCCCGGCGGGGCTGATTGTGCTGGGCGGTACCCTGGCGGCCGCCTTGTTGCAGTCGCCGCTGTCGTCGTTCAAGCGTGCCTTGCAGATTTTGCGCTGGATCCTGTTCCCGCCACGGGTCGACCTGGCGGGCGGCATCGACCGCGTGGTGAACTGGAGCCTGACCGCACGCAAGGAAGGCTTGCTGGGCCTGGAAGGGGTGGCCGACAGCGAGCCCGACCCGTATGCGCGCAAGGGCCTGCAACTGCTGGTGGACGGCGCCGAGCCGGAAGCCATCCGCAGCATCCTTGAAGTCGACTTTTTGACCCAGGAAAGCCGTGACATCCAGGCCGCCAAGGTGTTCGAAAGCATGGGCGGCTATGCGCCGACCATCGGCATCATCGGTGCGGTAATGGGCCTGATCCACGTCATGGGCAACCTGGCCGACCCGTCGCAGTTGGGCAACGGTATTGCCGTGGCCTTCGTTGCAACCATCTATGGTGTGGCCAGTGCCAACCTGATCCTGCTGCCGGTCGCCAACAAGCTCAAGGCCATTGTCATGCGCCAGTCGCGCTACCGCGAAATGCTGCTCGAAGGCCTGCTGTCGATTGCCGAGGGTGAGAACCCGCGCTCGATCGAGCTGAAGCTGCAAGGCTTCATGGAGTAACCCATGCGTCGCCGTCGTCATACCGAGGAACACGAAAACCACGAACGCTGGCTGGTGTCGTACGCCGACTTCATCACCTTGCTATTCGCCTTTTTCGTGGTGATGTACTCGATTTCCTCGATCAACGAGGGCAAGTACAAGGTCATTTCCCAGGCCTTGCTGGGGGTGTTCAACGACCCTGAGCGCAGCATGAAGCCGATCCCCATCGGCGATGAGCAGCCGTTGAGCGTGCGCCCGGCAGAGCCGCTGGTGAAGGACAGCGAGCAGACCGAGGCGGGCCTGGCGGCAACCAACGTCGACCCGCTGAAAACCATCAGCGATGATGTGCGGGATGCCTTTGGCGACCTGATCAACAGCAACCAGATGACCGTGCGCGGCAACGAGTTGTGGATCGAGATCGAGCTGAACTCGTCGCTGCTGTTCGGCAGCGGCGATGCCATGCCCAGTGACAAGGCGTTCGCCATCATCGAAAAGGTGGCCAACATTCTCAAGCCGTTCGCCAACCCGGTGCACGTCGAGGGCTTTACCGACAACCTGCCAATCCGCACCGCGCAGTACCCGACCAACTGGGAGCTGTCGTCGGCACGGGCGGCGAGCATCGTGCGGCTGCTGGCCATGGAAGGGGTCAACCCGGCGCGCATGGCTTCGGTGGGCTATGGCGAGTACCAGCCGGTGGCCAGCAACGACACCGCCGACGGCCGCGCGCGCAACCGCCGTGTGGTGCTGGTGATATCGCGCAACCTTGAAGTGCGCCGTAGCCTGACCGGCTCGGGCAGTGCCAATGCTACGCCGGATGCCGCATTGCGCCGGGCTGGCACACAAAGTGCACCGGCAACGTCAGCAACGGTGGCGGGGCAGTGATCCGTCAATTCCCCGACACTGTGGCACGTACCCTTGTGGGAGCGGGCGAGCCCGCGAATCAGGCGACGCGGTGAATGGCACCGGCTTCGCCGGTGTTCGCGGGCTCGCCCGCTCCCACAGGGATCGTGCAAGCTTGTAAATTTCGAGTCAGGCAGTTGTGTTAGCCGTGTCCCTGCCAAATCAATAGATAGAGTTTGCTTGATGAGAGTCTGGGCAGTAGCCAATCAAAAAGGTGGCGTCGGCAAGACCACCACGACCATCGCCCTGGCCGGCCTGCTGGCAGAGGCCGGCAAGCGCGTGGTCGTCGTTGACCTCGACCCGCACGGTTCGATGACCAGCTACTTCGGGCACAACCCCGATGCCCTGGAGCACAGCTGCTACGACCTGTTCCTGCACAAGGGCGCGGTACCCGAGGGCTTGCCTGGGCAATTGCTGCTGCCCACCAGTGACGAGCGCATCTCGCTGTTGCCATCGAGCACCGCGCTGGCCGTGCTGGAGCGCCAGTCGCCGGGGCAGAACGGCCTGGGCCTGGTAATCGCCAAGAGTCTGGCGCAGCTATGGCAGGATTTCGACTTTGCCCTGATCGACAGCCCACCCTTGCTCGGCGTGCTGATGGTCAATGCCCTGGCCGCCAGCCAGCAGTTGGTCATCCCGGTGCAAACCGAGTTTCTCGCAGTCAAGGGCCTGGAGCGCATGGTCGGCACCCTGGCCATGGTCAATCGCTCGCGCAAGCAGGCGCTGCCATATCAGATCGTGCCAACCCTGTTCGACCGCCGTACCCAGGCCTCGCTGGGCACGCTCAAGCAGTTGCGTGACAGTTACGGCCAGCAGGTGTGGCAAGGCTACATCCCGGTGGACACGCGCCTGCGCGATGCCAGCCGCAAGGGTGTTACGCCCTCGCAGTTCGACAGCAAGAGCCGTGGGCTGATTGCCTACCGGGCGCTGCTCAAGCACCTGCTGACTTACAAGACTGCGGCGCAGGTGGCCTGATGACCCAGATACAGAAAACCGGCACCCGGCCGCAATTGGCCCTGCAGTCGTACCTCGATGGCCTGCTGCAGGAGGCTACCGAGGCCGAAGGCCTGTTCGAGCAGCCGGTTGTAGCGGACGATTTCGCCGAAGCGGTGCGTGAGGAACAGGCGCGTGATGCCCGGCAACCGGCCGTGCCGGTGCCGGCTGAAGCCGCCGCTAGCTTCCCGCCGCGACCTTTTGCCGAACCAAAGCTGGCGGTGCTGCCTGCCGTCATGCCGGTGGAAGCCCCTGTGGTGACGGTGGTCGAACAAGCGGTGGTAGCCGAGGCCAGTATTCCGGTACTGGTTGAGGAGCAGGCCGTGGAGCTGGCGGTTCCGCTGGTGGATGTGCATTTGCCGGCACCGGATCTGCCGGTGCCGCCAGCCAGCGTCGACGGCCGTCCGGTGTGGGCCGCCGAGCCGTTCGAATGCTTGCTGTTCGACGTGGCTGGCTTGACCCTGGCGGTGCCGTTGGTGTGCCTGGGGTCGATCTACAACCTGGCCGGCCAGGAGCTGACGCCGCTGTTCGGCCAGCCCGATTGGTTTCTCGGCATCCTGACCTGCCAGGCGGGTAACCTGAAGGTGCTGGACACTGCGCGTTGGGTGATGCCCGACCGTTACCGGGATGATTTTCGCCAAGGCCTGAATTACGTGATTTCCGTGCAGGGCTACGAATGGGGGTTGGCCGTGCACCAGGTCAGCCGCTCGCTGCGCCTGGACCCGTCAGAAATCAAATGGCGCAGCCAGCGTGGCCAGCGCCCGTGGCTGGCCGGCACCGTAATCGAACACATGTGTGCACTGCTCGACGTCGCCGCGTTGGCCGAGCTGATCGCCAGCGGCGCGGTCAAGCAGATGCACGCTAGACAAAAATGACACCGAACACACCGCCAATGGCGGATTTTGAGGGCTAGGGGAATGAAAAAGTCGTCTGCACAAGGTTCCGAAGATCCGATCCTGCAGTGGGTTACCTTCCGTCTGGACAACGAGTCCTACGGCATCAATGTGATGCAGGTACAGGAAGTGTTGCGCTACACCGAGATCGCCCCGGTGCCGGGTGCGCCAAGCTATGTGCTGGGCATCATCAACCTGCGCGGCAACGTGGTGACGGTGATCGACACCCGCCAGCGTTTCGGCCTGATGCCGACCGAAGTCACCGACAACACCCGTATCGTCATCATCGAGGCTGACAAGCAAGTGGTCGGCATTCTGGTCGACAGCGTGGCCGAGGTGGTGTACCTGCGCCAGTCCGAAATCGAGACCGCGCCAAACGTGGGTAACGAAGAGTCGGCCAAGTTCATCCAGGGCGTGTGCAACAAGAATGGCGAACTGCTGATTCTGGTTGAGCTGGACAAGATGATGACCGAGGAAGAGTGGTCCGAGCTGGAGAATATCTGAGTTGATCCTACAGGTTGCTGTCATCTTCCTGGCGCTGGTGTGGGCGCTGAGCCTGTGGTTTTTCCTCAACTACAGCAAGCGCCAGCGCGAGCTGGCCGCGCAGCAGGCCGAAGGCGATGCGCTGCGTGACCAGCGCATCAAGGACCTGGCCAAACGCCTGGACGACTACCAGAACGGTACCGTGCGCATGGGCGAGGCGCTGCACGAGCTGAGCGTGGCGGTGGCGCCACTGCCCGACAAGATTCAGCAGCTGGAACAGCGTGACCCCAACAACGTCACCTTCACCCAGGCCGCCAAACTGGTGGGCATGGGCGCCAGCGTGGCCGAATTGACCGAAAGCTGCGGCTTAACCCAGGCCGAGGCGGAGTTGATGAGCAAGCTGCACCGCAGCGGGTGAAGGCAGGAAGGCGACCATGATGTCGCCTTTCTTTCAGGTGCTTCAGGTTGTGGCCCAGGAATGCATGCCACCCACTCTGGCCACGCGGGACAGTGGCAGGCGCTGGAGCTGTAGCGCCTTGAAAACGTCCAGGTCGACGTAGAGGAAGCTGTTGATGCGCGGCATCATGTACAGGTTGTGAAGCTGACGCAGGCAATAGAGATCTGGCAGCACCCGGTCTACCACGGCATTGAACATTCCCGGGCCGGTCAGTTCACTGAGCCGGTTGGCGTAGCGATAGAAGCCAGCGGGGTCATCTGCCAGCGTGGGACGTACCTGGTAGAAATCCGCATTGGCCAGATAGCGGGCATGCATTTCTTCGGAAATGGCCAGCAGCGTCGGGTTGCCGGCTTGGCTGCCGATCATGCTGGTGTTGAACTGCGTGTTCATTCCCAGCTTTTCGTTTTGCATGGGTGGGTGTAACAGCAGCCCGTCATCGGTGGCGAGCAATTCTACGGTATCGATAGCCGCAGTGTTATGAGCGGCACTCGCCGCCGCATCCAGCAGTTGGTCATCGACATCCATGTATATCCCGCCTTCAGCATGCAGCATCGGGTAGCGCAATACATCCGATGCTGAGGAGAAGTTGGTGGCTACACCGCCGTTGCCGTCGATTGCTGCTTGGTACTGGGCAAAGTACTGGCTTTGTTCGAAGGCGGTGAAGAAAGGCTGGTCTTCCAGTGTTAATACCTGCATATCGGGCACTCTTGCCTCTAGCATGCGCAGGTTTTCCGCAAAGGCCTCGGGGTTTGCTTTTGACAGGAATAGCCGATATCGATACGCACTGTCGCGTAGTTTTAGTGCGTTGGCAGCCAGTGTGCCAAGCAGCTCGTCGCTGAGCGTTTTATTGCCGACCCAAAGCGATGAAATCAGCTTGGGGATCGGGTGAGCACCTGGCGGGACGGGCGCTGGTAAATGTACGGGAAGCTGCACATCGATACCCAGCGCTCGCAGGGATGACATGCGCATCTGGTTTGTTACCTGGCGCCCTTCGGGGTTGACGATGCGCAAGTTACCGGTTTCGGGCTCGGCTTCATAGTAAACCGGTTCTACCTCATTGGTGCCTTCCTCGGTGATGAACAGATCGGCTTCCATGTCGTAGACCAGGTCGAGCACTTCTGCGTAGTCGGGCACTTCTTCGTAGTAGCCGATCAGTTGGTCCACATCGCCGTTGTACCGAGGAAAGCGCCTTACCGAGTTGGCAACGACGGCATCAGCGTCCGGCAGGGGCGCTATGCGCGCCGGGCGGTGAAAATAGGGGGCTACTTCCACCTCCGGCAAATGGGGCGGGCTTACGGGGCTCAGGGGGTATCCCCATTGATCATTGATTTTGCGCGGGAGAACGAAGCCGTCTTCCTGATAGCGAAACAGCGCAGTGCTTTTGATCACGGCCTCAGCGGCCAAGGGGGTTGAATTCAAAAGACCATAAGCGATATCGCCCAGCCCTTGCTGTTTTTCGCGCAGGGTTTTCCCGTTGATGGCCTGGTCAAGGCCAAGCGCAAGCTGCGCTATACCGCCTAGCGCAAGCAGCGGGGCCAGGCCCGGCACCACGAATGTCAGCGGTGCCACAAGCGTGAGGGTGCTGTTCAGGTAGCTGGCCCATCTGGATTTTGTTATTTGCGCATTGCTGGTAATGAGGAAATCGGCATCGTCGTAACAGCGTTGGCGCTGACGCTCGGCCATGGCCTGGAACAGATCGCCGGTAAGGCGTGGGTTGTACTTGCCGGGGCGGTAGTTGACGTACGTACGCGGTGGCCATGTACCGTCGTCGTTGAAAAAGCCATGCTCCGGTGGCAAGCGGTGGTTGTGCGGATAAACGCCCAGGCCTTCCAGGGCGGTGTCCAGGCCGCTGAAGTCGATGCCCTGTGGGCCGTCGGCCAGGCGGAAGTGTTGCTTGAGTGCCTGGCGCGTGTCGGCGCCTTTGCACTGTTGGCCAACCCAGTCTTTCAACAGGTCTTCGCTGGCGAACTCCAGTAGCGGTGAACTGTTGCCGGGGGCGTAGAGCAGGATCAGGTCGGTCTTGGTGTCGTTGATGTACAGCAGGTCGGTGGCGGCATAGCCGTAGATGCTCAGCGTGCTCAGGCGTAAACCTTCGCCGCGCGGGATCAGTTCGGCTGCCCGCCAGGCCAGCTTGCGTGCGGCGTCGCTCAGGCTGCCTTCTGCGACCTGTTTGTTGCAGGCAGCGATGAAGTTGAGTTTGCAGCACAGTCGGTAGTCTGAATGGTGTTGATGCCAGTAAGTGTCGAGTGATGCCGTGTAACCTGCGTGAAAGTCCATTGCTTCTATATGGCTTTGCAAGGCTTCGGCGCGGATGTCGAGCAGTGTGGAATGATCGTAACGGGCGGGTGTGCTGCGCTTGAACAGGCCATTGAACACCTCGTACCAGGCGCCGTTGTCGTAAATGGGCTGTGGGGGGAAGTGATCGACCAGTGTGATCGGGCCATCGTCCGGCAACGTGCCGGCCCAGGGTTGCCTGAACAGCCCGCCGAAGAAGTCGTTGTTGGATTCGCCTTGCCAGTTCATCAGCACCGCTTGGGTGAGGCTGACCCGCTGTACGACTTTGGCCTGGTAACTGGCGATGCCATCAGGGTGAACATGCAGCGTGACGACATCGATCAGGTCTGGGTCCTGGTGTACCCCTTGGGTGGCAAGCCAGGCAGCAATTGCGCGCTTGGCCTCGCGGTCGGGGCGGGGAAGGGTGGCGAGGTGGTCGCGTACGAACTGCACGCCAGCCGCATTGATGTGCGTGGTGGCCATGTCGGTCTCCGTGGTTTGGGAAAACCACAGCATCGACCGGCTGATTGGCAGGGGAGTGGTAAATAGTGCTGGCCCTGAGGCTCAGCCTGGCGGGCCAGGCAGGCGCGCAAGCACCTCTGTCACGTCGCGTTCGTCTATCGGTGAATCATCGAAGCCATACGGGACTTTACCGCGCAGTTGCCAGGCAAACGCGATGATTTCGGCGATGGTCAGGTACAAAGCTTCCGGGATCTGCTCGCCCAGCTCCAGGCGCGCCAGCAGGCGCACCAGCTCGGCATTTTCGTAGATTGGCACCTCGTGTTCGCGGGCCAGGGCCAGGATAGCTTCGGCCAAGGCATCGTCACCCTTGGCGCTGAGGGTGGGGGCCTGCTGGCCGTCGTAGCTCAGGGCAATGGCCTGGCGTGTGTGCTTCTGGCTCATGCGTTTTCATCCACCCAACGTTGTTCTACCCGCGTGCGCGGGCCTTGTGGCGGCGTGCCAGGGTGGCACTCCAGGTCACCGACGTCCAGGCCACGTGCCAGCAGGCGCTCGCGCAGGGCGCCGAGCTGGGTGTCGATCAGCCTGGCGGTTTGCTCACGCTCTGCCCACAGTTGCCCGCTCAGGCGGCCTTGGCTCAGTTGTGCCTGTACCTGCACGGGGCCGAGTGGCGACAGGTCGAAGGCCAGTTCGATGCGCCAAAGGGCCTGCAGCGGGTCTTGTGCTTCATGCTGGCGGTCGGCTTGCTGCTGCGGGGTTTCTTCGCGCTGCAGTTTGACCTGCAACGGGATGAATTCCTGGCCGTGGCGGATCGGCACTTCGGTTTGCCAGGTGGTCTGCAGGTTGCCGTTTTCCAGCGTTCCGGTCTGTTGCAGGCTGCTCATGGCATGGCTTTGCAGGCGCGAAATTGCCGCAGCGGCAAGGCGCAGCAGTTGTTGCAGGTCGCCTTCGTCTTCCAGGGCCTTGAGCAGGCGCGAGGGCAGCGGGAACGCCCCCGGCTGCGGCCTGGGGCTGACCCGTTCGAGCATGCCCAGCGCACTGCGGGCCAGTGCCGGCATGGTCACGGCCAGGCTGGCTGGTGCAAGGTTGGCCGTGCCGGGCGGCGTGGTCGAAGCCTGGGCGACCAGCCGCAATAAATGCGCCTTCAGATCGGTGGCGACGCTGGCAGGAAAGCCACCTAGCAGTTTCGCTTCAAGGAAAGCGCCACTGTTGTTCAAGGCCTGGGCAACCGCTTTCGCATCGCCCAGCTGACGCGCGTCTGGCAGGCTGACCAACAGGCGTTCGGCGCTGGCGCGCAGGTCGCCATCGATGCCAGGGTCTCGGGTCATCTGCTGCAGGGCGTTGAGCAGGCCGGGCAACGAGGCTTGGCGGTTTTGCTGGGTTAGCAGCTGCTGGGCGATGTTGAGCTGGTCCTGCCTGCCGCTGAGTGGCACGAAACGCAGTGACTGGTCACCCTGCACCAGCGCGCTGAGCAGGCTGCCGATAGCCAGAGGGCGTGGGCTGTCCACCGTCAGGGTGGCGCCGGCCTGGGCGCTGTTGAGCAGGCTGATCAGTGCCCGGTAGGCCGCAGGTTGGCCAGCGGCCTGGGGCAATAGCTGGTTGGTCATGACCTTGCCTTGCAGCAGGGTGCCGACGGGCACCTTGCTGGTGTCCAGGCGGGTGAGGGTGGCGACCTGGCTGGCGCTGGCCTGCTGCAGCATGATCGCCAGATGATTGCTTTCGGTCTGGCTGACGGTGATCTGGCTACCTTGAGGCAGGGGCTGGCTGGCACTGGCTTGCAGTTGGGTCTGAAGGCCGTTGGCCTGCATCAGCCGTAGCACCAGCTGAAAGTCGCTACCCACCTGCCGCATCGCAACCACTTCGGCCTGTGCGGTCTCGCCAGGGGCCATCAAGCCAGGCTGCGGTTGCGTCAGGCGCAGCAGTTCGCCGGTCATACCGGCCTTCATGGCTTGGGTATTGACAGCGGTTTGTGCAGCGAGACTATTGATTTCAGTCATGATTGTATACAACCTGTCGAGCCCGGCCTCTTGGCAGCGCGGCGGCGCATGTAATAATGCCGAGCGCCCGTGGTTGCCAGTATAACGGCAGCGCTGGGGGCGACTTGAGACACAGGGCTTCAGGCGACGCCGCACTGAAGCCCTACAAAGATAAGGCGAAACCGTGACCCTTCACCTCCAAGCCGCAGGCCTGGCCTGCGAGCGCGACTGGCGCCTGTTGTTCGAGCAGCTCGATTTCGAGTTGGGTGCCGGCGACATGCTGCAGATCAGCGGCCCCAACGGCAGCGGCAAGACCAGCCTGCTGCGTCTGCTGGCCGGGCTGATGCAGCCGACTGCCGGGCAGATCCTGCTGGGCGGTAAGCCACTGGCCGAGCAGCGCCATGCCCTGGCCAGCATCCTGTTGTGGATCGGCCACGCCGCTGGCATCAAGGACCTGCTCACCGCTGAAGAAAACCTCACCTGGCTGTGCGCCTTGCACCAGCCGGCCAGCCGCGAGGCGATCTGGGCCGCGCTGGAGGCCGTCGGCCTGCGGGGTTTCGAAGACGTACCCTGCCATACCCTGTCAGCCGGCCAGCAGCGGCGCGTGGCCTTGGCCCGGTTGCACCTGGCCTGCCCGCCGCTGTGGATTCTTGACGAGCCGTTCACGGCCCTGGACAAGCAGGGCGTGGCACAGCTGGAAGCACACCTGGCGGCCCATTGCGAACAGGGTGGCACGGTGGTGCTGACCACCCACCACATGCTGGAACGCAAGCCCTCCGGTTACCGTGAACTGAACCTGGGGCAATGGGCGGCATGAGCGTATTCGTCTTGTTGTTGCGCCGCGAAGCGCGCCTGCTGTTCCGCCGTCCGGCCGAGCTGGCCAACCCGCTGGTGTTCTTCGCCATCGTCGTGGCGTTGTTCCCTTTGGCGGTCGGCCCGGAAAGCCAATTGTTGCAAACCTTGTCGCCTGGGCTTGTCTGGGTGGCGGCATTGCTGGCGGTGCTGTTGTCGCTGGACGGCCTGTTCCGCAGCGATTTCGAGGACGGCTCGCTGGAACAGTGGGTGCTGTCGCCGCACCCGCTGGCGCTGCTGGTGCTGGCCAAGGTGCTGGCGCACTGGATCTTTTCCGGGCTGGCGCTGGTATTGTTGGCGCCGCTGCTGGCGCTGATGCTGGGGCTGCCGAGCCATTGCCTGCCGGTGCTGCTTGGCTCGTTGCTGCTGGGTACGCCGGTACTGAGCCTGCTGGGTGCGGTGGGTGCGGCGCTGACGGTTGGCCTCAAGCGCGGTGGTTTGTTACTGGCGTTGCTGATTCTGCCGTTGTATATCCCTGTATTGATCCTGGGCAGTGGTGCGTTGCAAGCGGCGTTGCAAAATATGCCGGCAACCGGCCACCTGCTCTGGCTTGCCAGCCTCACGGCCCTGGCCGTGACCCTGGCACCCTTTGCGATAGCGGCCGGCCTGAAAATCAGCGTTGGCGAATAACGAGTCCCGGGCTTTCAAGCCCGGCCAATACCCTGGATGTACCCTGATGAAAATAAGCTGGACGTGGTTCCACAAGCTGGGCTCCCCCAAATGGTTCTATGCCATCAGCGGCCGCATGCTGCCATGGCTGGCCGGTGCTGCCGTGCTCCTGCTGCTGGTCGGCATCACCTGGGGCCTGGCCTTCGCCCCACAGGACTACCAGCAGGGCAACAGCTTCCGCATCATCTACATTCATGTGCCGGCGGCAATGCTGGCGCAGTCCTGCTACGTGCTGCTGGCGGTGGCCGGGGTGGTGGGGCTGGTGTGGAAAATGAAAATCGCCGATGTCGCCTTGCAATGCGCCGCGCCGATCGGCGCCTGGATGACCGCCGTGGCGCTGGTCACTGGCGCCATCTGGGGCAAGCCGACCTGGGGCAGCTGGTGGGTGTGGGATGCCCGCCTTACGTCCATGCTTATCCTGCTGTTCCTGTACTTCGGCATTATTGCGTTGGGCCAGGCGATCAGTAATCGTGACAGTGCGGCCAAGGCCTGCGCGGTGCTGGCGATTGTCGGCGTGGTGAACATCCCGATCATCAAGTACTCGGTGGAGTGGTGGAACACCCTGCACCAGGGCGCCACCTTCACCCTTACCGAAAAACCGGCGATGCCCGCAGAAATGTGGCTGCCATTGCTGTGCACGGCGCTGGGTTTCTACTGCTTCTTCGGTGCCGTGCTGCTGTTGCGCATGCGCCTTGAAGTGCTCAAGCGCGAGGCGCGCGCCAGTTGGGTCAAGGACGAAGTGTTGAACAGCCTGGGGCGGAGGGCCGCACAATGAGCTTTGCCACCTTTGGCGACTTTCTCGCCATGGGCCACCATGGCCTGTACGTGTGGTCGGCCTATGGCATCTGCCTGGCCGTGCTGGCGCTGAACGTTGCTGCGCCGCTGCTGGCCCGCCGTCGCTACCTGCAAGAAGAGGCGCGCCGTTTGCGCCGGGAGAACAACCAGTGAATCCGCAGCGCAAGAAACGCCTGTTGCTCATCGTCGGCCTGCTGGTCGGCGTCGGGGTTGCCGTCGGCTTTGCCTTGAGCGCACTGCAGCAGAACATCAACCTGTTCTATACCCCCACCCAGATCGCCAATGGCGAAGCACCGCTGGACACCCGCATCCGCGCAGGCGGCATGGTCGAGAAAGGCTCGGTGCAGCGTTCGTCCGACTCGCTGGATGTGCGCTTCGTGGTCACCGACTTCAACAAGTCGGTACCGATCACCTACCGTGGCATCCTGCCTGACCTGTTCCGCGAAGGGCAGGGCATTGTCGCCCTGGGCAAGGTCAACGCCGACGGTGTGGTGGTGGCCGACGAAGTGCTGGCCAAGCACGATGAGAAGTACATGCCGCCCGAGGTCACCAAGGCCCTGAAGGAAAGCGGCCAGGCCGCCACGGGCGGGGAGGCCAAGCCATGAACGCGGCGCTGGTAATCCCCGAACTGGGCCAGCTGGCGATGATCCTGGCCATCTGCTTCGCCGCTGTACAGGCCAGTGTGCCGCTGCTCGGCGCCTGGCGGGGCGACAGCCTGTGGATGAGCCTGGCACGGCCGGCGGCGTGGGGGCAGTTCGCCTTCCTGGCCTTCGCCTTCGCGTGTTTGACCCATGCCTTCATGACCGACAATTTCTCGGTTGCCTACGTAGCCAGCAACTCCAACAGCGCCTTGCCCTGGTACTACAAGTTCAGCGCTGTATGGGGCGCCCACGAAGGTTCGTTGCTGCTCTGGGCGCTGATCCTGGGCGGCTGGACCTTTGCCGTGTCGGTGTTCTCGCGCCAGTTGCCGCAGGTGATGCTGGCCCGTGTGCTGGCGGTGATGGGCATGATCAGCGTGGGCTTCCTGAGCTTCCTGATCATTACCTCCAACCCGTTCCAGCGCTTGCTGCCGCAGGTGCCGACCGATGGTCGCGACCTCAACCCGCTGCTGCAGGACTTTGGCCTGATCGTTCACCCGCCGATGTTGTATATGGGTTACGTGGGCTTCTCGGTGGCCTTCGCCTTCGCCATCGCTGCCTTGCTCGGCGGCCGCCTGGACGCTGCCTGGGCGCGCTGGTCGCGGCCGTGGACCATCGTTGCCTGGGCCTTCCTTGGCGTGGGCATCACCCTGGGCTCGTGGTGGGCCTACTATGAGCTGGGCTGGGGTGGCTGGTGGTTCTGGGACCCGGTGGAAAACGCCTCGTTCATGCCCTGGCTGGTAGGCACGGCGCTGATTCACTCGCTGGCAGTGACCGAAAAACGCGGGGTGTTCAAGAGCTGGACCGTGCTGCTGGCCATTGCCGCGTTCTCGCTGAGCCTGCTGGGGACTTTCCTGGTGCGTTCCGGTGTGCTGACTTCGGTGCATGCCTTTGCCGCCGACCCGTCGCGGGGCATTTTCATCCTGATCTTCCTCCTGTTCGTGGTCGGTGGTTCGCTCACCCTGTTCGCCCTGCGGGCCCCGGTGGTCAAGAGCCAGGTCGGCTTCGCCCTGTGGTCGCGCGAGACGCTGCTGCTGGCCAACAACCTGGTGCTGGTGGTGGCCGCGTCGATGATTCTGCTCGGTACCTTGTACCCGCTGGTGCTCGATGCCCTCACCGGGGCCAAGCTGTCGGTCGGCCCGCCGTACTTCGATGCCTTGTTCCTGCCGCTGATGGCGCTGTTGATGGTGGTGCTGAGCGTGGGGGTGGTGGTGCGCTGGAAGGACACCCCGGGCAAATGGCTGGCCAGCATGATGACCCCGGTGCTGATCGGCAGCGCCATCCTGGCCCCGGTGGCCGGCTTTGTCGTCGATGACTTCGACTGGCCGACCCTGACCGCCTTCGCTCTGGCCGCCTGGGTGGTGCTCGGCGGGCTGCGCGACATCCTCGACAAGACCCGCCACAAAGGCCTGCTCAAGGGCCTGCCCGGCCTGGGCCGCAGCTACTGGGGCATGCAGCTGGCCCACCTGGGCCTGGCGGTGTGTGCGCTGGGCGTGGTGCTGTCGAGCAACAACAGCGCCGAACGCGACCTGCGCATGGCCCCGGGCGAAAGCGTGGAACTGGGTGGTTACCACTTCCTGTTCCAGGGCGCCAAGCACTTCGAAGGGCCGAACTTCATCTCCGACAAGGGCACCGTGGTGGTCAGCCGTGATGGCCGTGAAATCACCACCCTGCACCCGGAAAAGCGCCTGTACACCGTGCAGCAGTCGATGATGACCGAAGCCGGCATCGATGCAGGCTTTACCCGCGACCTGTACGTCGCCCTGGGCGAGCCGCTGGAGAACGGCGCGTGGGCCGTGCGCGTACATATCAAGCCTTACGTTCGCTGGATCTGGCTGGGCGGTCTGCTGACTGGCCTGGGTGGGTTGCTGGCGGCCCTCGACCGGCGTTACCGCGTCAAGGTCAAGACCCGGGTGCGTGATGCCCTGGGCGTGTCTGGAGCAGCTGCATGAAGCGTTGGATCATGGTAGTCCCCTTGGCAGTGTTCCTGCTGGTGGCGGTGTTCCTCTACAAAGGGCTGTTCCTCAAGCCCGACGAGCTGCCTTCGGCAATGATCGGCAAACCGTTCCCGGCGTTTTCGCTGGCCTCGACCCAGGGCGACCGCACCCTGACCCAGGCCGACTTGCAGGGCCGCCCGGCGCTGGTCAACGTGTGGGCCACCTGGTGCCCGTCCTGCAAGGTCGAGCACCCGTACCTTAACCAGCTGGCCCAGCAGGGCGTGGTGATTCACGGGGTCAACTACAAGGACGACAATGCCGCCGCGCAAAAATGGCTGGCCGAGTTCCACAACCCTTATCAGCTGGATATCCGCGACGAGCAGGGCAGCCTGGGCCTGGACCTGGGCGTGTACGGTGCGCCGGAAACCTTCCTGATCGATGCCAAGGGCATCATTCGCTACAAACACGTGGGCATTGTCGATGCCACGGTGTGGCGCGAACAGCTGGCCCCGCTTTACCAGGGCCTGGTCGATGAGGCCAAACCATGAGGCGTTGGCTGGCGGCTGCCGTGCTGGGCATGAGCCTGGCCGGCGTGGCCAAGGCGGCCATCGACACCTACCAGTTCCGCGACGAGGCCGAGCGCGAGCGCTATCAGCAACTGACCAAGGAACTGCGCTGCCCCAAGTGCCAGAACCAGGACATTGCCGATTCCAACGCACCGATTGCCGCCGACCTGCGCCGGGAAATCTTCCGCATGCTGGGCGAGGGCAAGAGCAACCAGCAGATCGTCGACTTCATGGTCGACCGCTATGGTGACTTCGTGCGCTACAAGCCGGCGCTCAGCGGGCGCACCTGGCTGTTGTGGTTCGGCCCGGGGATTCTGCTGGCCGGCGGTTTCGTGGTGTTGGCGGTGATCGTGCGCCGGCGCCGCGGTACGGCTGTGCAGGGCGGCAATGAATTGTCTGCCGAAGAACGCGAGCGTCTCGCCAAACTGCTGGAAAAAGAACAGACCCATGATTGAATTCTGGCTTAGCGCGGGCCTGCTGCTGCTCGCTGCCCTCAGCTTTTTGCTGATCCCTATCCTGCGTGGCCGTCGTCGTCAGCAGGAAGAAGACCGCACCGCCCTGAACGTGGCCCTGTACCAGGAGCGTGTTGCCGAACTGGCCGCCCAGCAGGCTGCTGGCGTGCTTGACGAGGCGCAGATGACCAAGGGCCGTGACGAGGCTGCCCGCGAATTGCTGGCCGATACCGAAGGCGCCGAGGCACCGCGCCAGGGCCACTTGGGCAAGGTTTTGCCGCTGCTGGCGGCTGTGCTGGTACCGCTGATGGCGCTTGGGCTGTACCTGCATTTTGGTGCGGCCGACAAGGTGGCCCTGACCCAGGAGTTCGCCGAGGCGCCCAAGTCGATGGAAGAAATGACCACGCGTCTGGAGCGCGTGGTGGAGGCCCAGCCGGATTCGGCCGAGGCCATGTACTTCCTGGGGCGCGCCTACATGGCCGAGCAACGCCCGGCTGATGCGGCGCGCACCTTCGAGCGGGCCGTGGCCCTGGCAGGCCGCCAGCCCGAGCTGCTGGGGCAATGGGCTCAGGCCCTGTATTTTGCTGCTGACAAACAGTGGAGCCCGCAGTTGCAGGCGCTGACTGACGAAGCCTTGAAGGCCGACCCCAACGAAGTGACCAGCCTGGGCCTGCGCGGCATCGCGGCCTTCGAAGGTGAGCGTTACCAGGAAGCCATCGACTACTGGAAGCGCCTGCTGGCGCAGCTGCCGGAAGGTGACGCATCGCGTGACGCCCTGCAGGGCGGTATCGACCGCGCCGTCGAGCGCCTGGGTGGGGCTGTGGCGGAAGCTCCACCCGCACCTGCGGCGGCCCGCCTGAAAGTGCGGGTGGAGCTGGCAGCGGCGCTGAAAGACAAGGTCAAGCCGGACGACACCGTGTTCATCTTTGCCCGCGCCAGCAATGGCCCGCCCATGCCGCTGGCGGCCAAGCGGGTGACGGTGGCGCAGTTGCCGATCGAGGTGGAGTTGTCGGATGCTGACGCGATGATGCCGCAGATGAAACTGTCGCAATTTGCCGAAGTCCAACTGGTTGCACGTGTATCGCGCGCTGGCCAGCCTACCCACGGCGAATGGATTGGCCAGGGTGCGCCACTGCCCAGCGCCACCCAGGCTACCCAGCGCCTGACCATCGACAGCCCCGACCAGTAAGAGAGCAATGCCATGCACAGCACCGTCCGCCTGACCCTGATTACCCTGGCCCTGGGTTTGTCTGCGTGTACGGTGCATCAGCCGTATGAGCAGCCTGAACCCCCGATTGAACGCGTGCCGCCACAGGGGCCGGTGGTCAAGCCGTTGCCGGGCGGGCAGCCATCGACCCAACCGAGCAAGCCGGCGGCGATTCCCAAACCGATGCCGCGTACCTCGGCCAGCTTTGCGCCACCGCCTGGCGGGGCCAGCCATTGGGACCCGAAGCTGGGTGTTTATGTGTTGGAGAAACAGCCCAATACCTTCTACCGGCAGCGTACTTATTACCGGTTCGACAACGGCTGGAGCTGGTCGCTGAGCCCGAATGGGCCTTGGCAGGAAACTGACAGTAGCGGTGTGCCGGGTGGCTTAGGTCGCGCATTCGCCCAGTAACGCGAAAAGCGAAAAGCGAAACAGTGCTGGTTCTTATATCGCGCAAAGTCCATTTGCTTTGGCGACGCTGACTCACCTATTCGCCCTTACTGCGAGTCACTTTTTGTCAAACGCGACAAAAAGTAACCAAAAAACGCTGCGCTCCCATCATCCGGCCCCTACGCTGCGCTCCGGGGTTCCCTCACTCCGGCCTTGCTCCCGGGAGGACCGCGCTGCAGGCCCCATCCTGGGGCCCAGCGCTTGACGGGCATCCATGCCCGTCACCTCCCTCCGCAAGGCCTGCGTTCGGCCTCCTGAAGTCGCGAAGATCAAGATCAAGAGCGGGGCTTTGTGTGGCGGTACAGTACAGTTTTACCTTGATATTTCGGTTGACTGTACTGGTCGATCACTCCGCATAATGACACCTCGAATTGACCCGCAGGTGGCTTGCGCAAAATTGCGCCTTCGCCGAGGGCTATCTGGTGAAGATCGGCCATGCCAGCGCGGTCGACACTGATGCGTGCGTCACTGTACTGCCGCAAGGTACCTAAGTAACCCTTTCAGCCATCTGCCTGGCAACACCCGGGCAACAAGGAGTGTGTGCATGCAACTCGAAATCTTCCAGGTCGATGCCTTTTCCGCCGAACCGTTCGGTGGCAACCCGGCCGCCGTGATTCCGCTGCAAAGCTGGCTGCCGGACGATGTGCTGCAGCGCATCGCCGAAGAGAACAACCTGTCGGAAACCGCCTATTTCGTGCGCAATGGTGAAACCTACGACCTGCGCTGGTTCACCCCGACCGTGGAAGTTGACCTGTGCGGCCACGCCACCCTGGCGTCCGCCTATGTGCTGTTCGAGCAACTGGGCGAGCAGGCAAAGGTGCTGCGCTTCAACACCCGCAGTGGCGAACTGCGCGTCAGCCGTGGCGCTGACGGGTTGCTGGCGATGGATTTCCCGGCCAAGCAGCCGGTTGCAGTGGATATCCCGGCAGGGTTGCTGCAAGCGCTGGGTTTGAACCAGGCACAGGCGTTGTACCAAAGCGACGACTATGTGGTGGTGATCGACGATGCGTTGATCCTCGACACCCTGAAGCCGGACTTCGTTGCGTTGAACACGTTCGACGTGCGTGGTATTGCCGTGACGGCAGCAGGGCGTGGTTTTGATTTCGTCACCCGCTGGTTCGGCCCGCGGGTAGGCGTGAATGAAGACCCGGTAACCGGTTCGGCCCACACCTCGCTGGCACCGGTGTGGGCGGAGCGCCTGGGCAAGCGGGTACTGAGCTGTGAGCAGGGCGGGGCGCGCAAAGGGCAGCTGCAGTGCGAAGTGCCGGGCAATGGCCGGGTAATCATCAGCGGGCGGGCGGCGTTGTACCTGCGCGGTACCGTCTACTTCTGAGGCCCGTTCAGGCATCTATACTGGCTGGCTCTTTCCCTGTTCAAGGAGCCAGCCATGGCCCTGGAAAAACAAGGCACTTGCCTGTGTCGCGCCACCACGCTCAAGGTCACTGTAGACAACACCCATGTCAGTGCCTGCCATTGCAGCATGTGCCGCAAATGGACTGGCGGCCCGCTGCTGGTTGTGGAGTGCAGCCGGCCCCCGGTGATCGAAGGGCGTGTGCCCTCGGTGTATGAGTCGTCTGACTGGGCTCAGCGCGCGTTTTGCGGCCAGTGCGGCACGCACCTGTATTACCGGCTCAAGGCCAACGACTTCCATGCCGTGCCGGTCGGCCTGCTCGACGGTGACCAGGCGTGGGATTTCAACCTGCAGATTTTCGTGGAAGAAAAACCCGCCTGGTACTGCTTCGCCAACCAGACCAAGGAACTGACTGGCCAAGAGGTGTTCGAGCAGAACAGCTGATTGCTCAGCGCGGCCCGGTTTGAAGCGGCGGCATGAAACACCGCGCAAACTTGCAAAACCGGTGCATTCCTGAGAAAAGGGCAGCTTTGTTTTCCCGCGTTGGAGCGTGCCCATGAGCCAAGAACTGCAGATCATCGACCTGGTGGAGGGTGATGGCAAAGCCGCCGTCAAAGGCGCCCTGATCACCACCCAGTACACCGGCTGGCTGGCCGACGGCAGCGAGTTCGATTCGTCCTGGTCACGCGGCAAGCCGTTCCAGTGCGTGATCGGCACCGGCCGGGTGATCAAAGGCTGGGATCAAGGCCTGATGGGCATGCGTGTGGGTGGCAAGCGCAAGCTGCAGGTTCCAGCACACCTGGGCTATGGCGAGCGCAGCGTGGGGGCGATCCCGCCGAATTCGGACCTGACCTTCGAGATCGAATTGCTGGAAGTGCTGACGCGGGATGATTGAGGAAAAGGACTACACGCTCTGTCGATCGATGCCTGATTGAGGTGCTATTTAGGGTCGGCTAACCTTGCAGGCTTAGTGAGCGTACAGGGTAGTCCTCTATGAAATCGCATTTTTCATCTCGAGTGGTTCGCGAAGCCAATGCGTTGCTGGTGGCATCAGGCGCGCGAATGGAAATCTCGTTGCCGCGTGAACTGGCGAGTGTGGTTACAAACACCCGAAAAACACGCTCTGAATTGAAGGCAGCCTTCGCGGCTGCGTACTGCCGATTACGCAAGGGGTAATAGCCTGATGGCTGACGGCTGTTACAACCACATCTACTCGGTGCTTGTGGAGAATGAGCAAGATACGCTCGGTATCATTGCCTATTCGCTTTACAAGAGGCAAAAAATCGAGTTTATCCAGGCTTTCAAGGAAAAGCATGACCGGGAACCGCGGGATGAAGACCTGGCGCCTTTCCACTATGTCAGTAACAGCCCCTCGCAGATAGAGGGTTACCGTAATCAGGCCAGCCAGCTTGCTCAGGGATTTCTTGATGCCTCGATCGCGGCGCAGGCTGTGGAGCTTGAGCAGTACTATTCCGACAAGGCAAGCAGCGAGATCAGGGAGGCCAAGCCCGGATTCTGGTTGGGCGTGGCGCAGAGTCTCGTGGGCTCAATCCTCTTCGTATTCTTGCTGGGCTTTCTGGTGTTCTTCACGTGGAGTTTGAATCAAGGCCCGAAGCAGGTCATTGAACAGGTGTTCGATGTAACCATTATCGATTCAGACTCTCGGGGTGAAACGGCTGGAATGCCGTAGCGGTCAGCGGTGGAAGTGACAAGGTACGAACGGACACAATTCAGAAACACCCATCCCCTAACCTAGGCCTTGCCTAGGGAACGGCATCTACCTTCAGGGAGGAACCAAACGGGTTCAGGGCACTCTGACCCTCACTCGTTGCCAAGGATGGCATTCACTACAAGGGCGCCCTGCAGCTGATGGGGCGATGTGGCGGGTTGACCCGATTTTCTTTGCCACACGAGCCTGCCTTGATGAAGTTGCCAACATTCTTCCGCCGTCGCCGTCACTTGCTGCTGAGCCTGGTGCTTACAGCTGTCGCCGTACCGCTGGCGCTGGAGGCTGTCGAAAGCCGTGCGCAACCGGTGGATGGCACCCAGACCCTGGTGTTTCTGCGCCATGCCGAGAAGCCGGGCGAGGGGCTGGGCCAGTTGAACTGCCAAGGCCTGAACCGTGCGCTGGACCTGGCTACTGTGCTGCCCGAGCGCTTTGGCAAGGCCGATTACGTGTTTGCTGCCAATCCTTCGCGGCATGTCGAGGAAGGCAGCAAGGACGAAAGCTACAGCTACATCCGCCCGCTGATGACCATTACTCCCAGCGCCATCCGTCTGGGCCTGCCGGTGAACATCGACTATGGCGCCAACGACACCGACGAACTGGCTGACGAGCTGCTGAGCGACAAGTACCGCAATGCAACCATCTACACCGCCTGGTCGCATGGTTACCTCCCGGAGTTGATCAATACCGTGGCCGGCAAGGCGCTGGGTGAAGAGCGGGTGATTACCGATGACTGGAACGGCGATGACTTCGATACCCTCTATGTACTGACCCTGACCTGGCACGACGGCAAGGCCAGCCTGCTCAGCCGCAATGTGCGCCAGGGTTTGAATGACGGTGCGCATAGCTGCCCGACATGAGGTTTTAGCGTGACGGGTAATTTACCTTGGCCCGCGGCAGTGCAGAGTGCTTGACCCGGGTGATGGTTTGACCTGTACCGGCCCTATCGCCGGCAAGCCAGCTCCCACAGGGACCGCACACATGTTGAAGCCTGTGCAACACCTGTGGGAGCTGGCTCCGGCGATAGGGCCGGAGCAGGTTAAATACCTTTAACGGCCAAACCGCATAGGCCAACCCACCACTTTCTTCGCCCGTGGCGTGGCATAGGTGCGCACCTTGGAGGTACTCAACCCCATGCGCACCAGCGATTCGGCAATGGTCACCGCCGCGCTCACCCCATCCACCACCGGCACGCCGGTGCGTTGGCGGATCTGCTCGTCCAGCCCGGCCATGCCGCCGCAACCCAGGCAGATCACCTCGGCCTTGTCATCACGCACGGCTCGCTCGGCTTGCGCCACGATGGCTTCCACCGCACGCTGCGGGTCTTCTTCCAGTTCCAGCACGGCCAGCCCGCTGGCCCTTACCGAGGCACAGCGGTCGTACAGCCCGGAGAGCTTCAAACGGTCCTCGATCAGCGGCACGGTGCGGTCCAGGGTGGTCACCACCGAGTAGGCATGACCCAGGTACATCGCCGTGCTGGCGGCTGCATCGGTAATGTCCACTACCGGTACGTTCAGCAGCTCCTGCAAGCCTTCACGGCCGTGTTCGCCATAGCCGGCCTGGATCACGGCGTCGTAGGGGCCTTCATAGGCCAGCACCCGGTCCATCACGGCGATGGCAGCCAGGTAACTCTCGAAATTGCCTTCCACCGACTCGGCGCCAAACCAGGGGGTGAGGCCAATGATCTCGGTGCCGGGGGTGGCGACACTGCGCGCTTGTTCGGCAATGGCCTCGGTGATGGCTTCGGTGGTGTTGACGTTGGCAATCAGAATACGCATGGGCAGGCTTCCTTGATCAATGGCTGCTGTGGTCGACAGCGATGCACTCGCCGCTGACGTCGTGGTAGTGGCGGTTGCGAGGCGCGATCAGCAGGTACAGGGCGGCGGCGATGCCGGCACCGATCAGCCAGGAGAACGGCGCCACATGCTGGAAGTGGGGTACCAGCGCCAGGACGATGGCCAGCAGTGCGGCCGGCACGAAGGCTGCCACGGCGCGCAGGTTGATGCCCTTGGTGTAGTGGTAGGCACCGGCCGGGTCTTCGCTGTAGAGCTGCGGCACGTTGATGCAGCCTTTGCGCAGCAACCAGTAGTCAGACATGATCACCCCGTACAGCGGGCCGAGCAGGGCGCCCAGGCCCGACAGGAAGTACACGATCACCAATGGGCTGTTGTACAGGTTCCACGGCAGGATCAGCACTGCCACGGTGGCACTGATCAACCCGGCGCGGCGGAAGTTGAGGTGACGCGGCGCCAGGTTGCTGAGCACGAAGGCCGGGGCGACGAAGTTGGCCATGATGTTCACCGCCACGGTGACGATCAGGAAGGCCAGGCAGCCAAGTACCAGGAAGGGTGTGCTCGGGATGGCCGCGACGATCTGCGTCGGGCTGTCGATAATCTGGCCGTTGATCTGGAACTGTGCGCCGCTCAGCACCACGGTGATGATGGCAAATACCAGGATGTTCACCGGCAGGCCCCAGAAGTTGCCCACGCGAATGGTCTTGCGGCACGGCGAGGAGCGGGCGAAGTCACAGAAGTTCAGCACCAGGGTGCCGTAAATCGCCAACCACAGCGCACCGCCGGCAAAGATGTTGCGCCACATCTCGTAGCCAGTCAGCGGCTCGGCCACCGACCAGGCGATGCGCGTGTCGGCCTGGAAGTACATGAACACCGCCAGGGCCGAGACGGTCAGCAGGATCACCGGGCCGGCGAAACCCTCGTAGCGGCGCACCATCTCCATGCCGTAGGCCAGGATTACCAGCTGCACCAGCCAGATCGATACGAAGCACACCCAGCCCAGGCTTGAAAGGCCGAGGATGCTGTCATGGTCGTAGGCTGCCATGTGCGGCCACACGGCGGTCAGTAGCACGCGCAGCACCACGGAGGCGAGGTAGGTCTGGATGCCGAACCAGGCAATGGCGATGACGGCGCGGATCAGCGCCGGAATCTGCGCGCCGTGGATGCCGAAGGCGATGCGGCTGATGACCGGGAAGGGAACGCCGGTTTTCTGCCCCATGTAGCCGGACAGGTTCATGAAGAAGTACACCAGCGCCGCGCCAATCGCCAGCGACAGCAGGATTTGCCAGCCACCCAGGCCAAGGGCGAACAAGCCCATGGCGAACGAATAGTTGGCGATATTGTGCACATCGTTTGTCCACAACGCGAAGATGCTGTAGCCACCCCAGCGGCGGCCTTCGATACGGGTAGGTGCAAGGTCGCGGTTATGCAGGCGCGGGCTCAGGGCCAGCGCTGGCTGGCTGCCGTCAAGTGTGGAAGCAGGGTGGGTGCTGGCGACGGATAGTTCAGGGGCAAGGTCGAGGCTGCTACTCATTCCGGCGGGCTCCTGATGCACATGGACTGCGATGAGCGGGCATGCGCACGGGCTCGCCATCTCGTCGGTGCAGCTTGGCATCACAGGGTTCTGGGCGCGGCGGCCGGGATTGGACCGGCGTCGCGGGTTCTTGTGTATTTATGTTTTGTTTGGTTTGTATACAAAACACGAGGACACAAAAGCGAGTTCCATGCCAAGGAAAGAGCAAGCGTTAAAGGGCTGTCATTTCGAATCTAGGGCTTCGAAAGATAAGTTCATGAAATTCAGGAACTATAAGTTGACCAAATAAACAGGTTTAAATTTTTAGGCAGATAATTAGTTGGTCGAATGGTCAAAATTAGTTGCAGGGTAGTGTGTAACGTATTGGGGCGTTACCGGAGAAAGTGCACACAAAAATGGCACTTAAGGTGACATTTTTGTGCACAAAAAATAGTCAGGTTTTGCTGTGCCGCCTCTCAATCCATCGGCGGCAACCGCCGCTTCACCGGGCTCTTCTTGATGATTGCGGTGTTGGTCTCGGCCAGCACGTTGATGCGGTCGAGCAGGGTGTCCAGTTGCTCCATCGAGCGCACATGCAGCCGGGCAATGAAGCAGTCTTCGCCAGTAACCTTGTCGCACTCGGTGAACTCAGGTATTGCAATGATCTGCCGCTCCACCTCCTGCAACTGCCCCGGCAGCGGGCGGATACGCACGATGGCCTGCAACTGGTAGCCAAACGCGCGCGGGTCGACCTCCACGGTGTAGCCGCGCAGCACGCCACGCTCCTCCAGCCGGCGCAGGCGCTCGCTGACGCTGGGTGCGGACAGCCCGCTCACCTGCGCCAGGGCCTTCAGCGAGCGGCGCGAGTCCTCCATCAGTGCATTGATCAGGAGTTGGTCGATGGCGTCAGTCATGGTCACCTCAATAGGTAATTCGCGTTATTTACCTTGATAGTAAAGGCAGGTATGCCAATCTGCCTTCGTTATCCGCTGGATGGCACACCGGTATCCTTTGCATACTGTTGCCATCGTCAACGGGAGGTGTGAGATGGACAGTTCATTGCGCCGTGGCTCGCTGGAAATGGTCGCTGCCATGCTGATTTCCGGGACCATCGGCTGGTTCGTGCTGGTGTCCGGCCAGCCCGTGCTTGAGGTGGTGTTCTGGCGCTGCGTGTTCGGCGCCGTGACCTTGCTGGTGATCTGCGCCGCGTTTGGCTTTCTGCGGCCGGGAGTGATCAGCCGCACGGCGTTCTTGCTGGCGATTGCCAGTGGGGTGGCGATTGTCGGCAACTGGTTACTGTTGTTTGCCTCGTACTCGCGGGCGTCGATTGCCATTGGCACGGCGGTGTACAACGTGCAGCCGTTTCTGCTGGTGGGGCTGGCGGCGCTGTTCCTGGGCGAGAAAATCACCTTGGCCAAAGTGACCTGGCTGAGTGTCGCCTTCCTCGGCATGTTGGCCATCGTCAGTGCCCATGGTGCGGGGCAGGGCGGCGGTGAGGATTATTTGCTGGGAATTGCCTTGGCGCTGGGGGCGGCGTTCTTGTACGCAATCGCTGCACTGATCATCAAGCGCCTGAGTGGCACGCCGCCTCACCTGATTGCATTGATCCAGGTAACCACCGGGGTGCTGATGCTGGCACCCTGGGTCAGGCCTGGCGGGTTGCCTGGAGAAGTGCCGGCGTTGGCCAGCTTGTTGGCACTGGGCATGGTGCACACCGGCCTGATGTATGTGCTGCTTTACAGTGCCATCCAGCGTCTGCCCACGGCGTTGACCGGGGCGCTGTCGTTCATCTACCCGATTGCGGCGATTCTGGTGGACTGGGTGGCGTTCGGGCATCGGCTGGCGCCGCTGCAGTGGCTGGGCGTGGGGTTGATTCTGGTGGCGGCGGCGGGGATGCAGCAGGGCTGGTGGTTCCGTTCTGCACAAGTGGCGGTCAAGGGGTAGAATGGCGGCCTTTTCATTTGTTTGCGACCCACCATGACTTCGCCGATCCACACCCTTGAGCAACACCTGCTCGCCGCGTTCGACCCTGCCCCGCAGGAAACCCGCCGACTGTTTCACGGCCGTGGCCGCTGCTGGGTGGGCCTGGAGCAAGTGACGGTCGACTGGTTGCAGGGTGTGCTGTCGGTCGCCTTGTTCCGCGAGCCACCCGAAGGCCAGCTGGCTGAACTGGAAGCCATGTTGCGTGCTTTTGCCGAACGCCCGCAGTGGTCTGGCCAGGCGATCCTCATTCAGCACCGCTACCTGCCCGACAGCCCGGGCCAGTGGCTGCTGGGCGAGCCGTGCCAGCAGCGTGAGGTGGTCGAGGATGGCCTGACCTACCTGCTGGACCTGGGCGTGCGGCAGAACAATGGCCTGTTCCTTGACATGCGCTACGGCCGGCGCTGGGTGCGCGAGCAGGCAGCGGGCAAGCGTGTGTTGAACCTGTTCGCCTACACCTGCGGTTTTTCGGTGGCGGCGATTGCCGGTGGCGCCGAGCAGGTGGTGAACCTGGACATGGCCAAGTCGGCGTTGTCCCGTGGCCGTGATAACCACCGCCTGAATGGCCACGATGCATCGCGGGTGGCCTACCTGGGGCATGAGCTGTTCAAATCGTGGGGCAAGGTGCGCAAGTACGGGCCTTATGACCTGATCATCATCGACCCGCCCACGTTCCAGCGTGGCAGTTTTGTGCTGACCCAGGATTACGCGAAGATCCTGCGGCGGTTGCCGGAGTTGCTGAATGCGGGTGGTACAGTGCTGGCGTGCGTGAACGACCCGGGGATCGGGCCGGAATTTCTGATCGAGGGGATGGCGGAGCAGGCGCCGACGTTGGCGTTTGTCGAGCGGTTGGAGAACCCGCCGGAGTTTCCCGATGTGGACCCGGCGGGGGGCTTGAAGGCTTTGGTATTCCGTCAGACCTGAGTTTGCCAGTACCGGCCCTATCGCCGGCAAGCCAGCTCCCACAGGTACTGCGCGCGGCTTGGGCATTGTGCAGTACCTGTGGGAGCTGGCTTGCCGGCGATAGGGCCGGGCCTGCCTACATCATTTACTGACCGCTATAAATCTGGTCAAACACGCCACCGTCATTGAAGTGGGTCTTCTGCACGGTGCGCCAGTCACCAAAGGTTTTCTCCACCGACAGGAAGTCCACT
The DNA here is from genome assembly GCF_003208145.1 of Pseudomonas sp. RV120224-01b. Lineage (NCBI taxonomy): Bacteria > Pseudomonadati > Pseudomonadota > Gammaproteobacteria > Pseudomonadales > Pseudomonadaceae > Pseudomonas > Pseudomonas sp. RV120224-01b. The sequence continues at coordinate 185,360 of NZ_QKMQ01000011.1, forward strand.
TTCGGGAAACGGTCGGTGTACTTGGCCAGTACCGTCGCATCCCGTGGGCGCAGGTAGTTGTTGGCGGCGATCTCCTGGGCTTCTGGCGACCACAGGTACTTCAGGTATTCCTCGGCCACGGCCTGGGTACCCTTCTTGGCCACCACCTTGTCCACCACGCTCACCGGTGGCTCGGCCTCGGCCGACACGCTTGGGTAAACCACTTCGAACTGGTCGCGACCGAACTCGCGGGCGATCATTTCGGCTTCGTTCTCGAAGGTGACCAGCACGTCGCCGATCTGGTTGGTCATGAACGTGGTGGTAGCAGCACGGCCACCGGTATCCAGCACCGGCGCTTGCTTGAACAGCTTGCCGACGAAGTCACGGGCCTTGGCCTCGTCGCCGCCTTGCTTGAGTACATAACCCCAGGCGGACAGGTAGGTGTAGCGGCCGTTACCCGAGGTTTTCGGGTTGGGCACGATCACCTGCACACCGTCCTTCAGCAGATCGGGCCAGTCTTTCAGGGCTTTCGGGTTGCCCTTGCGCACAATGAACACGGTAGCCGAAGTGAACGGCGCGCTGTTGTTCGGCAGGCGGGTTACCCAGTTGTCCGGCACCAGCTTGCCGTGGTCGGCCAGGGCGTTGATGTCGGTGGCCATGTTCATGGTGATGACGTCGGCCGGCAGGCCATCAATCACTGCACGCGCCTGCTTGCTGGAGCCGCCGAAGGACATCTGCACGTTGACCTTCTCTTTGTGCTCGGCTTCCCAGTGCTTCTGGAAGGCCGGGTTGTAGTCCTTGTAGAAGTCGCGCATCACGTCGTAGGAAACGTTCAGCAGGGTAGGGGCGGCCTGGGCGAGGTTGCCCAGGGCCAGGCCTGCGGCGAGCAGCGAGGCGGTGAAGAGTTTTTTCACGTTGCTTCCTTGTTATCGTTCAAATGTTTGGCAGTAAGCCCGCGACTATAGCGTTTGGTTCTTGGGGCTTTAAAGACGAAATGGCTCTTTGCTTATTCAGTTTTCGGGAACAGCACATTCCCACACCGGGAACAGAACGCCGCGCCATGCTCATGGGACTTCTTGCGGCAAGTCGGGCAATCATGCTGCAACTGCTCCCCACGCATGGCATTGGCCAGTTCGGCGGTAAAGATGCCGGTCGGTACGGCAATGATCGAATAACCGGTAATCATCACCAGCGACGACAGCACCTGGCCCAGGGGTGTCTTCGGCACGATATCGCCAAAGCCCACGGTGGTGAGGGTGACGATGGCCCAGTAGATGCCCTTGGGGATGCTGGTAAAGCCATGCACCGGCCCTTCGATCACATACATCAAGGTGCCGAACACGGTTACCAGGGTCGAGACCGTGACCAGAAACACGATGATCTTCTGCTTGCTGCCGCGCAGTGCCTCCATCAGGTAATGGGCCTGCTTGAGGTACGGGCTGAGCTTGAGCACGCGGAAGATCCGCAGCATCCGTATCACACGGATGATCAGCAGGTACTGGGCATCGCTGTAGTACAGCGCGATGATCCCCGGCACGATCGCCAGCAAATCGACAAGGCCATAGAAACTAAACGCATAGCGCAAGGGCTTGGGCGAGCAGTACAGGCGGGTGATGTATTCGGCCAGGAAGATCGCGGTAAAGCCCCATTCGATGGCTGCCAGCAGGCCGGCGTAGCCTTGGTGTATTTCGTCGATGCTGTCGAGGATCACCGTGACCAGGCTGGCGAGGATGATCAGCAGGAGGATTTTGTCGAAGCGTCTTCCAGCCACGGTGTCGGTCTGGAAGACGATAACGAAGAGCCGTTCACGCAGGCTCGCAGGGTTGTTCATTGGCTCGGTCCACAAAAGCGATGGGCTGAGCCTAGGGGTTGCGTTTCAGCTGTGCAAGCGGCTGGCATTGCGCTGTCTGGGCTGAGCCAGATGGTTGCCCGCATGCATCAGCCAGCAGGCGGCGACAAAGGGCGCAGTCAGGCCTGCCACAGGCAGCAGCGTGAACACCGGTTGCAGCAGCAGGGCCAAGGCAATTGCCAGCATTGTCACCCACGGTTTCTCACCCTGCCTGCTGAAGGCCAATGCCGCCAGTGCCGCATTGAAACCGTACAGGCCCAACCACGCAGCCTGCGCCTGGTCGGCCAGCAATGCCACACCGCCACCAATGGCTGAGCCGATCACTGCCCACATCGCGGCATAAGGATTGGCGATGAACATGCCGACCATGATCAGCAATCCGGCCAAAGGTTGGTCGAGCAGGAAAATCTGGCCCACACCCCGCGCCAAAGCATACAGCGGGTCGGCCTCGACGAAGCCGCTGGGCGAAGGGCTGGCGAACAGCAGCGTGCCCCAGCCCAGCAACACGAACGGCGCCGTGTAGGCGATCAGCAGCTTGCCGCCGCGTTTGCGCCACTGGTGGGTGATGATGCTGGACAGGCCGCCTGCAGCAATGATCAGCGGTGGCAGCATGACCGACCACGGCAGCACGGCGCTGATCAGCAGACCAATCAGCACACCGTTGTAGCAGTACAGCCCGGCCTGGCGGTCGGCGCGGTCGTAACCACGGGCCTGGGCGGTGATCAGGCCGGCCAGGGCACCGAGCAGGGCACCGCCGACCAGGTCGGGGGCGGTCAGCAGGATGGCCAGCAGGCAACACAGGCCGCACAGGGGGTTGCGCAGCAGCAGCACCTGGCTGAAGCCGTTGAGTAACGCCGTGGCCCAGTCGGGGCACGGGTTGACGAAATTTTTGGTGTACATGGGGCAGTCAGTGAGGTTGAAGGGAAGCGGTGGGCCTCTTTGGGCCTCGGGTTTTCCGCTGTTGTGTGCAACACCTCCCCAGTGGGAGCGGGCAAGCCCGCTCCCACTGGGGAGGTGTGGTTGCTTAGATCAAGGTCTCGATCCGCAGCGTGTTAGTCGACCCCGGCTTGCCAAAAGGCACACCGGCCGTGATCAGCAGCGTGTCGCCACGGCTGGCCATGCCTTGCGCCTGGGCAATCTCCAACGCAGTCGACACAACCTCATCCACCTGGCGCAGGCGGTCGTTGACCACCGAATGCACGCCCCACGCCACGCTCAGACGGCGAGCGGTGTTCAGGTTCGGCGTCAGGTTGAGGATCGGTGCCCGTGGCCGCTCGCGCGCAGCACGCAGGGTAGAGGCGCCCGACTCGCTGTAGTTGACCAGCACCGCCACCGGCAGGATGCCGCTGATACGGCGGATGGCGCAGCTGATGGCGTCCGATACCGTGGCTTCGGCTTTCGGCCGGCCAACGTCGAGCTGGGCCTGGTAGTCCGGGCCGTTTTCCACCTGGCGGATGATCTTGCTCATCATCTGCACGGCTTCCAGCGGGTAGTCGCCCGAGGCGGTCTCTGCCGACAGCATCACAGCGTCCGCACCTTCGGCCACGGCGTTGGCCACGTCGGTGACTTCGGCGCGGGTCGGTGCCGGCGAGAAGCGCATGGATTCGAGCATCTGCGTGGCCACTACTACTGGCTTGCCCAGTTGGCGGCAGGTGCCGATGATGCGTTTCTGGATCTGCGGCACGCTTTCGGCGGGCACTTCCACACCCAGGTCACCACGGGCCACCATGATCGCGTCTGCCAGTTCGGCGATGGCTTGCAGCTGTTCGACGGCCGATGGTTTTTCGATCTTGGCCATCAGGTAGGCGCGGTCGCCAATCAGCTGGCGGGCTTCGACGATGTCTTCCGGGCGCTGCACGAACGACAGGGCCACCCAGTCCACGCCCAGTTCCAGGCCAAAGGCCAGGTCGCGGCGGTCTTTTTCGGTAAGCGGGGAGAGGTCGAGTACCGCTTGCGGCACGTTCACGCCCTTGCGGTCAGACAGCTCACCGCCGTTCAGCACGGTCGTGTCGATGGCATCGGCGTGCTTGGCAGTCACCCGCAGGCGCAGGCGGCCATCGTCCACCAGCAGGTCCATGCCCGGCTCCAGCGCAGCGATGATTTCCGGATGGGGCAGGTTGACCCGCTCGCTGTTGCCTGGCGTCGTGTCCAGGTCCAGGCGCAATGACTGGCCACGCTGCAGTTGCACCTTGCCTTCGGCCAGGCGGCCAACACGCAGCTTGGGCCCTTGCAGGTCCATGAGGATGCCCAGCGGGTAGTTGAGCTGCTGCTCGACTTCGCGGATCCACTGGTAGCGCAAGGCGTGGTCAGCGTGTTCGCCGTGGCTGAAGTTGAGGCGGAAGATGTTCACCCCGGCCTCGACCAGCTGGCGGATGTCGTCTTTGCCTTTGATCGCAGGGCCGAGGGTGGCGAGGATCTTTACTTTTTTATCAGGCGTCATGATTGGGCAGTCTCAAGGATCAGGATGGCGCGGAAATCGTTGACGTTGGTGCGGGTTGGTTCGGTGACGATCAGCGCATCCAGCGCGGCGAAATAGCCGTAGCCGTTGTTGTTGTCCAGCTCGTCGCTGGCCGAAAGGCCCAGGGCCTCGGCGCGGGCGTAACTGCCTGGGGTCATGAAGGCACCGGCATTTTCTTCCGAGCCATCGATGCCGTCGGTATCACCGGCCAGGGCGTACACACCCGGCAGGCCTTTCAGGCTTTCGGTAAGGCTGAGCAGGAACTCGGCGTTGCGCCCGCCACGGCCATTGCCGCGCACGGTCACGGTGGTTTCGCCGCCGGACAGGATCACGCAGGGGGCTTTCAGCGGCTGGCCGTGCAGCACGATCTGCCGGGCGATACCGGCGTGTACCTTGGCCACTTCGCGCGATTCGCCTTCCAGGTCACCGAGGATCAGCGGGCTGAAACCGGCCTGACGGGCTTTCACGGCGGCGGCTTCAAGCGACTGCTGGGGCTTGGCGATCAGCTGGAAGTGGCTGCGGGCCAGGGCCGGGTCGTCGGCTTTGACGGTTTCCGAGGCTGGGTTGTTCAGCCAGTCGATGACCGCTTGCGGCGCTTCGATGCTGTAGCGCTTGAGGATGGCCAGGGCATCGGTCGAGGTGCTCGGGTCGGCCACGGTGGGGCCGGAGGCGATGACCGTTGCCAGGTCGCCCGGTACGTCGGAAATCGCATAGGTGTAAACGGTGGCAGGCCAGCAGGCCTTGGCCAGGCGGCCGCCTTTGATCGCCGAGAGGTGCTTGCGCACGCAGTTCATCTCGCCGATGGTGGCGCCGGATTTGAGCAGTGCCTTGTTGATCTGCTGCTTGTCGGCCAGGGTCAGGCCCTCGGCCGGCAGCGCCAGCAGGGCGGAACCACCGCCAGACAGCAGGAAGATGACGCGGTCGTCTTCGTTGAGGTTGCTGACCAGGTCCAGCACGCGCTTGGCGACGGCCAGGCCGGCGGCGTCGGGGACCGGGTGGGCGGCTTCGACCACTTCGATTTTTTGGCAATTGGCGCCGTGGCCGTAGCGGGTGACGACCAGGCCAGAGACTTCGCCCTGCCAGCTTTTCTCGACCACTTCGGCCATGGCGGCTGCGGCCTTGCCGGCGCCGATGACAATCACCCGGCCGCTACGGTCGACGGGCAGGTAGGGTTCGAGGACTTGACGGGGGTGGGCGGCAGCGATGGCTGTGTCGAACAGCTCGCGGAGAGTTTTTTGCGGATCGACCGACATGGCAGGCTCCCAATTATTGTTGTTCTGCAGAATCAAAAACGCCCCTGGAACTGCCTCCGTGCAGGCCGAACCAGGGGCGGGTGTTGCTCGGTGTCACTGGCTACCCCGTGGTCGCAGGTCAGCCAGTGTGTGTTGCTTATTTCTCGTCGCGGATCGAGAAGTTGGCCATGTGCTCCAGGCCTTTGATCAGCGCCGAGTGGTCCCAGTTGCCGCCGCCCAGGGCCTGGCAGGTGTTGAACACTTGCTGGGCATTGGAGGTGTTGGGCAGGTTGATGCCCAGTTCCTTGGCGCCTTGCAGGGCCAGGTTCAGGTCTTTCTGGTGCAGGTTGATGCGGAAGCCCGGGTCGAAGGTGCCTTTGATCATGCGCTCGGCATGCACTTCAAGGATTTTCGACGAAGCGAAGCCGCCCATCAGGGCTTCACGCACCTTGGCCGGGTCGGCGCCGTTTTTGGCAGCGAACAGCAGGGCCTCGGCAACAGCCTGGATGTTCAGGGCAACGATGATCTGGTTGGCCACCTTGGCAGTCTGGCCGTCGCCGTTGCCACCGACGCGGGTGATGTTCTTGCCCATGGCCTCGAACAGCGGCAGGGCGCGCTCGAAGGCTTTCGGGCAGCCACCGACCATGATGCTCAGGGTCGCGGCTTTGGCACCGACTTCACCGCCGGATACCGGAGCGTCCAGGTAGGCGGCGCCGGTAGCCTTGATTTTTTCGGCGAAGGCTTTGGTGGCGGTAGGGGAGATCGAGCTCATGTCGATCACCACCTTGTTCGGGCCCACACCTTCGGCCACGCCGTTTTCACCGAACAGGACGCTTTCGACCTGCGGGGTGTCCGGGACCATGACGATGATGAATTCGGCTTCCTGGGCCACTTCCTTCGGGTTGGCCAGGGCCACTGCACCGGCGGCGATCAGCTCGGCTGGCGCGGCGTCGTGATGGGTGGAAACGAACAGGCTGTGACCTGCTTTCTGCAGGTTCTGGGCCATGGGCTTGCCCATGATGCCGGTGCCGATGAAACCGATTTTAGCCATGACAATGTGCCTCTTTGTATTTGTGATATCTCAAGCAAGCCTTGGCCCCCTGTGGGAGCGGGCTTGCCCGCGAAGCAGACAACTCGGTGGATGGCACCGGCTTCGCCGGTGTTCGCGGGCGAGCCCGCTCCCACAGGGTTCCGAGTTGTTTCTTAGATTGCGTTGTGCGTTTTCAGCCAGCCCAGGCCTGCTTCGGTGGTGGTCTTGGGCTTGTATTCCGCGCCCACCCAGCCCTGGTAGCCAATGCGGTCCAGGTGCTCGAACAGGAAGCGATAGTTGATCTCGCCGGTACCTGGCTCGTGACGGCCGGGGTTGTCGGCCAGCTGGACGTGGTTGATCAGTGGCAGGTTGGCTTCCAGGGTGCGCGCCAGGTCACCTTCCATGATCTGCATGTGATAGATGTCGTACTGCAGGAACAGGTTGTCGCTGCCCACCTCGGCCTGGATTTCCAGCGCCTGTTGAGTGGTGTTCAGGTAGAAACCCGGGATGTCGCGGGTGTTGATCATTTCCATGACCAGGCGAATACCGGCGGCTTTGAGCTTGTCGGCGGCGTAGCGCAGGTTTTCCACGAAGGTCTTGCGCACGGTGGCGCAGTCCGGGCCTTGCGGGCGGATGCCGGCCAGGGCGTTGACCTGGGTGTTGCCCAGCACCTTGGCGTACTCGATGGCCTTGTCGACACCGGCACGGAATTCTTCAATGCGGTCGGGGTGGCAGGTGATGCCACGCTCACCTTTGGCCCAGTCGCCAGCAGGCAGGTTGAACAGCACCTGGGTCAGGCCGTTGGCCTCCAGCTGCTGCTTGATTTCGGCAGCACTGAAGTCGTACGGGAACAGGTATTCGACACCGCTGAAACCAGCGTCGGCGGCAGCCTTGAAGCGGGCCAGGAAGTCCTGTTCGGTGAACAGCATGGACAGGTTGGCAGCGAAGCGAGGCATGGGTTGTCTCCTTGCGTTGAAGGCCCCCAGGTAGGCCTGGGGGCGTCAGGCGATCAGTCCAGCAGCGAGATGGCGGTTGGCGCGTCGTTGCCGACCAGGGCCAGGTCTTCGAACTCGTTGACCGCGTTGATCTCGGTGCCCATGGAAATGTTGGTTACACGCTCGAGAATCACTTCGACCACCACCGGCACGCGGAACTCTTCGGCCATTTTCTGTGCCTTGATCAGGGCAGGGGCGATTTCTGCCGGCTCGAACACACGAATGGCCTTGCAACCCAGGCCTTCGACCACGGCGACGTGGTCGACACCGTAGGTGGCAGCGTCGGTGGAGTTGATGTTCTCGAACGCCAGTTGTACACAGTAATCCATGTCGAAGCCACGCTGCGCCTGACGGATCAGGCCCAGGTAGGCGTTGTTCACCAGTACGTGTACGTACGGCAGGTTGAACTGCGCGCCCACGGCCAGCTCTTCGATCATGAACTGGAAGTCGTAGTCACCCGACAGCGCAACGACTTTGCGTTTCGGGTCGGCCTTGACCACGCCGAGGGCGGCAGGGATGGTCCAGCCCAGCGGGCCGGCCTGGCCGCAGTTGATCCAGTGGCGTGGCTTGTACACATGCAGGAACTGCGCGCCGGCAATCTGCGACAGGCCGATGGTGCTGACGTAGGTGGTGTCCTTGCCGAACACCTGGTTCATTTCTTCGTATACGCGCTGCGGCTTGACCGGCACGTTGTCGAAGTGGGTCTTGCGCTGCAGGGTCGCCTTACGCTCCTGGCAGTCTGCCAGCCAGGCCTTGCGGCACTGCAGTTTGCCGGCGGCTTTCCACTCGCGGGCCACTTCCAGGAACACGTCCAGCGCCTTGCCGGCGTCGGAAACGATACCCAGGTCCGGCGTGAACACACGGCCGATCTGGGTCGGTTCGATGTCCACGTGCACGAACTTGCGGCCTTCGGTGTAGACGTCGACCGAGCCGGTGTGACGGTTGGCCCAGCGGTTACCGATACCGAACACCAGGTCGGATTTGAGCAGGGTGGCGTTGCCGTAGCGGTGCGAAGTCTGCAGGCCGACCATGCCGACCATTTGTGCGTGGTCGTCCGGGATGGTGCCCCAGCCCATCAGGGTCGGGATGACCGGCACGCCGGTCAGTTCGGCGAACTCGACCAGCTTGTCGCTGGCGTCGGCGTTGATGATGCCGCCACCGGCCACCAGCAGTGGGCGCTCGGCGTCATTGAGCAGGGCCAGGGCTTTTTCGGCCTGAACGCGGGTGGCGGACGGCTTGTTGATGGCCAGCGGTTCGTAGGCGTCGATGTCGAATTCGATTTCGGCCATCTGCACGTCGAACGGCAGGTCGATCAGCACTGGGCCTGGGCGGCCAGTGCGCATTTCGTAGAAGGCCTTCTGGAAGGCGTAAGGCACCTGGCCTGGTTCCAGAACGGTAGTTGCCCACTTGGTCACCGGCTTGACAATGCTGGTGATGTCGACGGCCTGGAAGTCTTCCTTGTGCAGGCGTGCACGCGGGGCCTGGCCGGTAATGCAGAGAATCGGAATGGAGTCGGCCGAGGCACTGTACAGGCCGGTGACCATGTCGGTGCCGGCCGGGCCGGAAGTGCCGATGCACACGCCGATGTTGCCCGGGTTGGCACGGGTGTAGCCCTCGGCCATGTGCGAGGCACCTTCGACGTGACGAGCGAGGACGTGATCGATGCCACCGACTTTCTTCAGGGCCGAGTACAACGGGTTGATGGCAGCCCCCGGGATGCCGAACGCGGTATCTACACCTTCACGGCGCATGACCAGAACGGCTGCATCGATTGCTCTCATTTTGCTCATGGTTTGTGCCTCATCGATTTTGTAATTGTATACAACTTGCGTTGCGACAGAGTGTATTCACGGCTGGCGCCTCAGGTCAATGGGTTTTCATCGGCTAAGCTGGCTTTCGCCAGAGCGCCCGTGAAAACGGCGATTTGCGCCATCGCATACGATCGTTTCAAAATATTGTATACAAAAATACATCTCGTTGTGTTCTATTTGCTCTATCGGTTTTCAACTGCCCTCAGGGCTTCTCACAACAAGAAGAGGACCTTTTCATGAACGCTTTGAACCTGAACGTTGCTGTCAGCCTGGTGAATGCCGCACTGGCAGCGGGCCGCAAGATCAACGCGGCGCCGTTGACCGTGGCGGTGCTGGATGCCGGCGGGCACTTGCTGGCGCTGCAGCGTGAGGATGGCGCTAGCCTGATCCGCCCTGAGGTGGCCACGGGCAAGGCCTGGGGCGCGATTGCGCTGGGTAAGGGGTCGCGTTTGCTGGCGCTGGATGCACAGCAGCGGCCGGCGTTTTTTGCGGCGCTGAACGGGATGGGCGAACGGCCGGTGGTGCCGGCGCCGGGTGGGGTGCTGATTCGTGATCAGGCTGGCAAGGTGCTGGGTGCTGTCGGGATCAGCGGGGATACGTCGGACATTGACGAGCAGTGTGCGATCAGTGCGATTGAGGAAGTGGGGTTGCGGGCAGATGCGGGTGTAGCTGCCTAAATCTCTATTGCCTGTTCTGGCCCAATCGCCGGCAAGCCAGCTCCCACAGGTTTTTCACAGTGCTCAAGAGCTGTGGAGACCTTGGACTGCCCCCAAGAAGTTGGACACCAATCCAACCCTTGGGGGATTTATGGGCAAATACTCAGAGCAGTTCAAGCTCACGGCGATCACGGCCTATCTGGAAGGCAGCAACGGCTTTCGCAAAGTGGCCCGACACTTGGGCATCGATTTCAGTTTGCTTCGGCGCTGGGTTGCCAGTTACCGATCCACCGCCAGCCTCAGTCCCCGCCCACATGGCCAGCGCTACACTGAGGACTTCAAACGGCAGGTACTCAAGCACATGCTTGAGCATCGACTCTCGCTGCGCCAAACAGCAGCGCACTTTGATCTTGGACAGTCCTCACAGATAGGCAT